>SLGL01000413.1 GCA_007123785.1 Balneolaceae bacterium | reverse complement strand
CTGTGAATTAAGCAGATTAATCATTTTCTGTTTCAGCTTCTATTTCACAACTTTAAAAAAATATGAGTAATAACATGGATTTCAGTAAAAAAAGTGCTGCTGTATTGGGAGCAGGTAATATAGGTTGTTCCATTGCAAATGGTTTGAATGCTTCGGGAATTTTCAAAACTGAAAATATCTACCTTACACGAAGGCGTGTGGAGCAATTGAATGGTTATAAGGAAAAAGGGTTTCAGGTCAGTTCAGACAATATTGAAACCGTGAATAAGGCTGACATTCTGATCGTCTGTGTGGAGCCTCATCAACTGGACGGGCTTCTGGCTGAAATAGCACCAGCCGTAAACCCTGAAAAACATATTTTGATCTCAGTGGTATCGGGTGCACGTATTGCTGATATTATTGAGAAAATGCCAAAAAACCTGCCTGTAACCCGCGCTATGCCAAACACGGCCATTGCTATCCGGGAATCGATGACCTGTATCTGTTCGGAATCTACCGATCCAAAATCGATCGAAGTAACCAAAGCGATATTTGATACCGTAGGCGAAACCCAGGTTATCCGTGAAGAGCAGATGACATCAGCTACAGCTCTGTGTGCATGTGGAATTGCCTTTTTCCTGAGGGCTATCCGGGCTGCATCACAAGGTGGAATTGAAATCGGTTTTAATTCGCAGGAATCTCTGGCTATGGCAACGCAAACCGCAAAGGGGGCAGCCAGCCTGCTTGCGGCGATGCATAATCACCCCGAGTATGAAATTGACCGTGTAACTACACCAAAAGGATGCACGATTTCTGGCCTTAACCAGATGGAACACGGCGGCTTCAGCTCAGCAATGATCAAAGGGATTTTGACCTCAGCTGAAAAAGCTGAAAAACTTTACTGATGCTGTTTTATGTTTGGGATTCACCCCTGCATTTTCGAAAAAGGCTGTGGCCTGAGGATCACTGAAGATTGGTTTTTTTGCTTGCAGCCCATCCAAATCGGGCAGGGAATTCAATTCTAAAATTTTAAATCCCTGTTCGGTTAATACTGCATCTATACCTGTATATCGAAGCCAAATTTGTTTATTAAGCTCATTCAGCAGATTATTCACTTTATGTTTCCACCCCGGAATTTGCACTCCGGTTACCTGGATACCGGTATCAGGATGGTGCGTAATATCTTTTATTTTATTGTTATCAGTTTTTAATAGGCCACTTCCAATTTTGCCCGATTCTTTATCGATATGAAAATAGCACCCGCCTTTATTCCAGTTATCCACCGGAGAAGATTTTTGAGTGCCAATTTTATGCAAAGTATTGTATATAAATAATTTATGAGTCACCGGGTCTCTCATCAGATGAAAGCGAATCGTATTTGTTGAACCGTCAAAAAATTTAGAAGAATAGGGTTGATTCTGTACTTTCTCACTAATAACAAAGGTTCTTTTTTTTGCCTTGGCAAAACCCAGTATACGATTAAAATTCTCCTGGTTTAATTCAATAAAACCAACACCCAGTGAAGAATAAACAGGTTTATAAATAAAGGATTTTACAGCCATTTTCTTTTTCAGATACTCTTCTGCAGTACCCACAATTTGAGCATTACTGCCGACAAACTTGCCTTTTTCAAAAACACAATAATCTTCAGGAATCAGGCTTTTGGGTAACAGAAATGGCAACAGAGCTTTATTATCAATTGCTTTATGAAAAAGTCCGTTATATTTAGACTGATGCTTTTTATATCGTATTGTATCAAGATATAAATGACAGTTACTTTTATTGACTCCGTCTTGTTTATTGCTAAAAGAATTGAAACCATTTCGCCAAAGCCAAACTTTGTCTCTTAGAGGCACTTCCTGGCTTTGGTATGATTTTTCTTTCCCAAAAAAGTATTTATACACTGTAATATGCCATCGCAGTTTATTAAAAAATGAGAACAACATCATTTATTTCAAAGCAATTTTGAATGATCCATTAAAAATTATCCGATTCAAGTCTTTAAATATGAATGGTCTTTTAAAAAGGTTGGCTGACCCCTTGAAGCAGCAAACGAGGCCACAATCATGGCTGAAAAATGAATCTTCATTCAGATTTATCATCAATTTTTTTTCTTGGCTGAATACCCACACTACTCAAAAAAGCCCGAGTCCGGGGATCTTTAAAGAGTGGGATTCGGGATTGCAGCCCTTCAATATCCGGCACCGTGTTCAGTTCGATAATTTTAAATCCATCACTGGTTAAAACGGCATCGATCCCTGTGTATCGGAGCCAGGCTGATTTATTCAGCTCTTGAATCAGATCCTTCACCGCATCATTCCAGCCGGGTATTTGTACACCTGTAAGCGGAGAGTTTGTATCGGGATGGCGGGATATGGGTACGGTTTGCCCTTTGCTGTTTTTTTGAAATCCTTTTGTGAACATTCCATTATCGATGTCGATGTAAAACAAAATCCCCCCTTTGCTCCAGTTGTCTACTGAGGCGGTTTTATTTGTTCCAAATTTGTGTTTTGCATCCAGTAAAAAAAGCTCATTCGTATTTGGGTTTCTCATCACATTGATACGAATTGTATTCGTACTACCCGAAAAAATCCTGTCTGAGTAAGGGAGATTCAACAATCTTTCAGAAATAATGACTGTTTTTTTCTTTAATCGTGTAAAACCAAGAACACGTTTAATATTCTCTTCTGTTAACAATATAACTCCT
>SLGL01000154.1 GCA_007123785.1 Balneolaceae bacterium | reverse complement strand
CCTAAAATCAAAAAAATTGGGTTGTATTGAATCTGCCACTTGGCTACAAATCGCACACGTGGCAGACCCAGTGCGAGGATTGTGAGCACATCGAGCGTTGAGCTGTGATTGACCACATAAACAGCAGGTGCGGGGATCGGTTTTACATATTTTTTTATCCTGAAAGTAACACCCGCCATTTTTAAAACCGGTTTTGCGATGGCAGGGGCAATTGATTCAACAACAAAATTGCTTGCTTTGCCCAGGGTCATCACAAGCAAAAGAAAAATAATTGGTGTGAAGAGAAGCAGCAACAGGAAGAAAAGAAGGATAGAGAGAATACTCCTTGTGTAATCAGCCACCGAAAATGTGGATTGTTGAAAAGACATATAATATAGTTCTGATTATCAGGAGATACCCAATTTTAAAAACATTTCCCTGACCCATATATTTCACATTAAATATGCCCTTGACTTTCTTTTTCATACAAGATATCCGGGCTAACGAGTTTGTTTAGTCTTATCCCCCACGCTGCACAGGGCATTCTGGTGGGTGTTGTCAACTTGTTTGATTCAAACCGCTAATCAACTAACAAAAATCAAGCCCCGACCGCACGGGGTTATCGGCGGGTTGAGCATAGCACAATCCCGATCAATCGGTGCTATTTACAGGGGATAGACCATTTCGCTAAAGCGTTTAAAAATGAGTAACGAACCATCTACTCATTGACCGTTATCAGTGGTTCAATCGGTATAACTTTTTGTCAAAGCGTCGCTGAATGCAACCTTAAACTATACAGATGCTTTTTAGGTCAGCTGTTCCCGTCAGAATTTCCTCCCGACCACTGTCGGGAGTTCCCACAACCAACTTTCGTAGTAAGAAATGCGGATTAAGGCCAGGAATTATGTAAATACGCTATTTGCAGATGTTTACCTGAACGCATCCTCAAAATGTGTAATATCGGGCGCTTCATTCCCTTTTTGAACGATTGAGACCACATCGAACCGGACAAAAGCCGTTTCCATCTTTCGTTCATAGATCCAGGCTTCGGCCGCCTTCTTTATGTTTGTTTCTTTTGCTGGTGTAATGTGCTCTTCAGGTCTGCCAAAAAATGTATCGCTCCTGGCTTTTACTTCTACAAAAACGATAGCATGATGATCAGTGGCCACAATATCGACCTCCGCTCTTTCAAAAAAATAGTTCCGGTCAATAATCAGCCACCCTTTCGATTCGAGGTAGGCTGCGGCAAGGTCTTCACCATTTTTTCCAATATCGCGGGTACTGTCAGCCATTATCAGTTTTGTTGGTTGTTGCCGGTTTACTGCCCTTAAGCGATTGGTGGGCTTCAGCCAGTTTTACAAGATGCTTTAAAAACGTGAGATTCTTTTTGTTGATGTATGGCAGGAGTGCAGTTGTAAAACGGTCAAACATTTCGAGAAACTCGATAAAGTTTTCGATCCGCTCCTTAAACTCAGTTTCTTTGGGTGATTCGCTGCTGTTCTGCTCAAAAATGTGCAGATGTTCGATCAGGCTCTCTTTAATCGGCTCAATTTCGCGCTGGTGCCGTTCACGAATGAGCACAGACACAATGTTCCATACATCTTTTTCTGCAGTGTAAAAATCTTTTCTCTCGCCCTTGAAATGAACTTTCTGAATAAGCTGCCACTGCAACAGATTGCGCAGGTTCATATTGGCACTACCACGACTGATGCTAAGCTGTTGCATGATGCCGTCAGTATCCAGCGGGTCACTCTCAGCGTATAAAAGTGCATGGATCTGAGCCATTGTGCGGTTAATGCCCCAGGCCGATGCCATTTCACCCCAAAGCAGAACAAACTGATCAATTGCTTGCTGATAGGTTTCTGATTTGGGATGTTCCATGAGTTTATTCCTTCGGGGTATCGGAGGCCGTTTCGGAATTCTTGGTTTTGTTTTCTTCTGGTTTAACAGCTTCTTTTGCAGTTTCTGCACCATTTGCTGTACCGTTGTTGTTTCCGTTTTTGTAGTCGGTTACATACCAGCCTGTGCCTTTGTAAACAACACCGCCGCCACCCGATATAATGCGTTTGACCGGCTGGCCGGTGTCCGGGCAGGTTGTAAGGGGGGCATCATTAATGCTTTGTATTATTTCAAAAACGGAACCGTCTTCTCGTTTGTATTCGTAAGTTGGCATTGTTCAGTAAAATTATGTTTAGAATTAACCGCCTCTTTAGAGCAGAAAATGTGCCAAAATCATTTCGGTGAACATCATGGCAGGGAAATTCTTTTTCAGGGTGATTTTAAAGTTAGCACCCTGTACAGTTTACAGACGTTAAATGACTGATGATTACTAATAAATTATGAAAGCGAAGAGAGGCCGTCTTTTATTCTGGCCACTGCTTCCTTCAACTCTTCCATGGAAACGGCATAACTGATTCGGATCCCCCCCGGTTCTCCAAATGCATCACCGGGTACCGTAGCTACTCCATGTTTTTCAAGCAGGTAGAGAGATAAATCGGTTGTAGTACTGATGGTATCTCCTTCGGGTGTGCGCTTTCCAAGAAATACGTGGACATCAGGAAATACATAAAAGGCTCCTGATGGCATAAAACATTGAACACCATCAATAGAACGCAGTTCATCCACAATAAAATCTCTGCGCTTTTTGAAGGCCTTGCGCATCTCTTCAACCGGTTTCATGGTACCGGTGTAGGCGGCAATACCAGCTTTTTGAGATATGGAGGAGGGAGCAGAAGTTTCCTGGCTTTGAATTTTAGCAACGGCATCCACAATTGACTGCGGGCCTGCAATGTAGCCAAGTCTCCATCCAGTCATCGCAAATCCTTTGGAAAAACCATTTACAATAACGGTTCTGTCTTTTAACTGGGGTGCGGCATTCAGTATGCTCACGTGTTCGTCATCAAAAACAATGTATTCGTAGATCTCATCAGAAAAGATGATTACGTCGGGATAATTTTTAAGTACCGACGCGAGATCTTCCAGCTCTTCACGTGTATAGCACGACCCGGTCGGGTTGCTTGGGGAGCATAAAATAATGGCTTTTGTTTTTTTATTTAAAGCGTCTTTAAGCTGTCCCGGTGTCAGTTTATAATCATTTACAAACTCAGTTTTTACAACTACCGGAGTGCCGCCTGCCATTTTAACCATTTCGGGGTAAGATACCCAGTAGGGAGCGGGAATCAGTACTTCATCGCCTTCATCCACCGTGGCGAGAAGGGAAAAGCCGATCGACTGTTTGGCACCGTTTGAAAGCACAATTTGTGAGGGCTCAAACTTGAGCCGGTTGTCCCGCTCCAGTTTGTTACAGACAGTTTCTCGCAATTCGGGCATGCCGGTGTTCATGGTGTATCCATGAAATCCATCGGTTATCGCTTCAATAGCAGCATTGCAGATGTGAGAAGGAGTTTTGAAGTCGGGTTCGCCGGCACTCAGAGAAATGACAGATACGCCTTCCCGTGCAAGCTGTTTGGCTCGTCCCGTGATTTTCAGGGTTTCTGATGGTGATATATTTTGAGCTCTTTTTGAGATCATACTGTTATTCGTAAAAAATTAATTATCCATGAAAATTAGTTGTTTGCCGAAAACAGACATCAACCGTACACAGCCGATAATTTTCAACAATCATTTAAATTTACGAAATTGTTACGCTGATTTCTTTTTACAGGTGAAGAAAAGCATAAAAAATCCCGGAAATTGTTTAATGGCCAAACTTTTTTCGAAGTGCTTTGGCCACATGACCGGGCACGAAGCTCTTGAGGTCGCCTCCCCAGGCGGCAACTTCTTTAACGATAGTGGCTGAGATAAAGGTGAGCTGTTCACCGGGCATAAGGAAAACGGTATCGATTTCCGGAGCGAGACGGCGGTTGGTGAGTGCCATCCGGAACTCATATTCAAAATCGGAGATCTGTCGCACACCCCTTAGCAGAATATTTACTTTTTTTTTCCTGGCATAATCGATCAGAAGGCCGGTAAATTGTTCTATTTCAACCCGATTTTGCCACTCTTTTTCATCTATAGCCTGCCGAATTAGTTCCACCCGTTCCTCACCTGTAAATACAGACTTTTTTTGATTGTTTACGGCAACTGTCACAATTACTTTTTCAAACATTTGGACGGCACGTTCCAGAATGTCGAGATGTCCGTTAGTTAGCGGATCGAAAGAGCCGGGATAAATGGCTGTATGTTTCATGTTGAGGGAGTTGGATTTTATTGTAATGACTTGTGGCAATGAAAAAACCGATGGAGCAAGCCGTTCAGAAATCTACATCACTCTTTTTGAAAATACTAACGATGGTTCGGCCATACGGTTTTGAAAAAACACAGTATTCGTGAGAGGAGAAGTCGTGACGTTTGTCATGCTCAAGAATAAACCATCCATCCATATTCAGCCAGTTATTTTTCATGATTAAATCGATTATGCCTTCCATTTTGTAATAATCGTATGGTGGATCCGCAAAAATAAAATCGAATATACCGTAATTTTTTTCCAGAAAAAGTTCCACCGGCATAGTGATCGTTTTGATCTGTTTTTCTAGAGCGAAGGTTTGGGCTGTCTTTTCAATCTGTTTGATATGTTGATGGTCGCTGTCTATAAAAAGACAGTGCTCGGCTCCTCGGGAAATAGCTTCAAAGCCGAGATTGCCGCTGCCTGCAAACAGGTCGAGTATGCGGCTGTTATCAAAATAGGTGCGGGCATCTAATACAGAAAAAAGACCTTCTTTGGTGCGGTCGGATGTGGGGCGGAGCTGACCGGTTTTGGGAACAGGAATAGTACGGCCTTTTAATTTACCTGTTATAATTCTCATGGATCATTGGGGTTTCAATATCGGTGTTCAGGCTCATTAAAATAGCAGGAAAGGCACTTTCCAGGGCGAATCCATAGGTTTTTTCTGGTGCGGATACCCCCATTTTATCAAGTGTACTGAGACTGATGATTTCACCATAGTCACTCCAGAAAGGATTTAAAATCTCTTCAACATGCGAACACAACGGCCCGAACAGGTAAGTGTAGTCGTGGAGCCCGGTTAACCAAGAGAGGTTTTCGGCATAGAGACTCCATAAATAGGGTAGGTCAGTGATGTGGTCATATTCGATATAAGTGCAGCCTCTGAGCTTTCCAAGAACGAATGATGATACGGACAGATAGTTTCTTCTGCAATGGATCATTAGAAAGGCTCCATTGTTTTTGGTGTGAAGCTGCCAGTCAACCCCAAGTTCAAAATCGGTAATATGTTCGGTTTGGGTGAAAGACCTGAGCAATGAGTTAAAACCTTTCATTGACTTGTTATCGCGAAGAAGAAGAAGCCGACGGTCGTTTTTACTCACGGGATACCAGATGGCCTGAATTTCACTCCGGTCTGAACCTTTCATCAAAAGCTGAATATGAGCCTCTCGTTCGGAAGCATCCTCATAGACAGCTTTAGGCACGATTGCCCAACACTCTTCGTGAGATGGTGTCAACATTTTTACGAAAGAACAGTTAAACGATTGCTGAAGGTTTTCGAGAGATTTTTTAAGGGCAGGAAATCCGGCGGATTCTGGTTTAATAATTGTTTGTTCAATCTCGAAATTGAAATCGATACAGCCAATATGAGAAAGTTGGCCGCCTTGCCCTGGACTGTTTACAGAGTAATAAAGCTGATTCTCCGCATAGCAAACACCAAGACAAGACCCACCGGTTGCCATGTTAGTTCCAGTTAGGGGCGTTCAGCAATGTAGTGCGTTCCAGATCCCCAATTCGGTCGTTATTATCGGGATTTTCAAGTAAGTAAAGTCTGGGTCTTAAAGTATCATTCAGAGTGTACTCAAACCGGGTATGTGGCGGTCGCGGAGAGTAGATGATCGAGTCGGGACTGTACGTACTTGGAGGCATAAATGCAAATATAGAGTCCCCCATGGCAACCATCAGAGAATCGGTTTTCAGAAAAGACACGAGGCTGTCAAGGCCACCTTCAGTCGGAGGGTATGCATCATTCCGGTTTCGGTACTGCACAATAGCATCGCGAACCAACTCCATACGATGTCGTTCACGCTCAACCATTTCTCGTTCTTGTATAACTTCCTGGTAAGGATCTACCAAAGATCTGTATAAAAACCATGAAAGAAGTACGATAAGAACAGCTAAAACCACTGTTAAAATGTTATTTCGAGTATTTAAATCCATGTGTGAAAATGTGTTGGTTTGCGATATCCATGTTGAAATTTTGCGATATGCAAAATAAATGCAGACAATCTGATATGCAACTTTCTAATTAAAAGCGTGCCAAAGTTAACAATAGGTGCAAATTAATTATCCGCTTTTGGTGAAAGTAGTAATAAATATTCAATGAAATTGCTTTTTAAACCTCTTTTCCAAAATTTTTGATAGTTATGGATGTCGAGATTGTTCTGTTCAAGTATCTGAATTTCAAATTTATTTCCAAATAACGACTGAATTTCATCTGAGGAGACACTAAAGGGCGGACCGTTCATTTCATTTTGAGCATAGGTGAAATGGTGCAATAAAATTTTTGATGATGGAGAACAGAGCGAATTAATTTTTTCCGCATACCGGATACGCATCGATTCAGGCAGAGCCTGGAGGGCAGCTTTATCGTAGATCAGCCCTATGTCGGAAAAATTGTGTTCCGGGAGTTTGAAAAAATCGCCGCACCAAAGATCAGCTTTTCGGGTTTTGAAAATCGTGAAGTTTGCGAAACGTTACGGTTCTGCGGTAAGATTTTGCTCATCTAAAAATTCTCTGATGGCTTTTTCTGATATTTCAACACCTGTTACTTTATTTGTTTTCGTTGCCAGCCACGTCATGTCGGGTGTTTTTCCGCAAAGAGGCACAAGAACATGAGCTTCAGTGGAAATGTTGAGTGTATCCCAGTGATTTCTGAGTCCGGGATAACCCCCGGGCATGTGAAATCCTGTATTCCCTTTTTCCCAACGGCTTTGCCAGTAACTCAACTCCATATTTCAATTTTTTCTGATAATTTTTAGCGATAGTTTTCCGTGGATAAAATCATTGTTAGCTGTCAACATAAAGGTTTTCAAAATTCTGCTCAGGAATTAAAATATCAGCATTCTGATAAATAAAGAAAGAAATTCGACCGGTTTGAATAAATCGATCTTACGGCTGGCTATTCCAAACATAATCAGCAATCTGTCGGTTCCGCTGTTGGGCGCGGTGGATACAGCTCTGGTCGGACATCTCGATCAGGTCTATTATCTCGGTGCCCTTGCGGTGGGTAGTGTCATTTTCAATTTTATTTTTTGGGGATTCGGTTTTTTGAGAATGGGCACGACCGGCCTCACTGCCCAGGAGTATGGCAAAAGGGACCGCATGCAGATGATGATGATTCTTGCCCGCGTCCAATTCATTGCCATGGCGATCGGAATTACACTATTGCTGTTTCAAGCTCCGATTGCGCTGTTCAGTTTATGGGTCATCGAAAGCTCTCAAGAAGTGGCCGATTATACCCGCGTTTATTTTGATATCCGCATCTATACTGCACCAGCCATTTTGGCTCTTTATGGCTTACAAGGTTGGTTTTTGGGTATGCAAAACGCAAAATACCCTATGATTATCACCATTGTGATGAACCTTCTGAATATCGTGCTCAATGTAATGTTTATATACGGTTTTGGCATGCATGTAGACGGAGTGGCATTCGGAACTTTGATCTCCACATACCTGGCTCTTTTTTTGGGCATTTTTCTGTTTCTGAAACGATACAAGCGATATCTTTCACATTATGTACGGGTTGAATTGCTCAATATCGCAGAACTGAAAAAATATTTTGCCGTTAACCGTGATATATTCATCCGAACACTCTGCCTTATTTTTACATTTTCATTCTTTACAGCCGTTTCCGCTAAGCAGGGTGATTTGATTTTGGCTGCTAATACTATTTTGCTTCAACTCTGGTTTATTGTCTCTTACGGTATCGACGGTTTTGCGTATGCGGCGGAAAGTCTCATCGGGAAGTTTAAGGGAGGAGAGAACCGGGAAAAACTACGTGAGGCTGTTTTTTATAACATCGGCTGGGGAATGATGCTCGGAATAACCGGCACCCTTTTTTATGCGGTATTCGGAGGGCAAATTCTATCTATTTTCACAGATAATACCGAAGTTATTGAGTTTGCAAAAATCGTGCTGTTCTGGACTGTACTTGCACCGCTGGTGTCTAGCTTCTGTTATATTCTGGATGGAATATTTATCGGTGCTACGGCCACCCGGCCAATGCGAAATACGATGCTGCTCTCAACAATTGTGGTTTTTTTGCCTGTTTATTATGTCGGGACACACCTATTTGGAATTCATGGTTTGTGGCTTGCGATGGTTCTGTTTATGATTTCGAGGGGAGCAGCACTCGGCCTATATCTGCCGGGTAACATATTGAAAGGATAATACTTGCTGAATCAAATCAGCTTCTTTTCAATTTCCATTTTTTATGGTAACATGGGTGAACAGATTCAACAAATTAAAAAAGCCATGAAAAAAAAATCAATAAAAACGATTTTGCTGATGCGCCATGCAAAATCATCATGGGATAACCCAGGCCTCAGAGATTTTGACCGGCCTCTGAACAAGCGGGGCGAACGGGATGCCCCGCGAATGGGAAAATATCTTAAGGGACTGGATATCTATCCAGATCAGATTTTTGCCTCACCGGCTGCACGGGCAAAAGCAACCATTTTACATGTTATAAATGAACTGAATCTTCCTGAAGAGAGGATTACCTGGGATGAAGGGCTCTATTTTACCGGGCCCGATGCCTACATTGGTGCGATTCGGCGATCCGGTAGCAAATCAAAAATTGTGATGACTGTTGGCCACAATCCAATTACCGAAGAAGTGATCGAGCGGCTGATTGGTAAAAACATCAACAAACACATTGCCACGGCAACCATAGCATGCCTTCAAACAGAGGCAGATTCCTGGAGTGAAGTCGATTACGGAAGCTGTTCATTGCAATGGATTACAAAACCAAAAGAAATCACATAAAAAATTTTATACAAAAATGAATAAAAACAGATCTTCGTGGTTTTACCCGGAATTTTTAATTTCGTGGATGATTCTGTTTTTCCTGATAACCGGCCTTGCGCCGGTTCAGGCAGATCCTGGTGACGAGGCAGCCATTTCCGAACCGTATGATCTTCTCATCATTAACGGGCGGCTGCTCGATGGAACCGGAAATCCCTGGTATTACGCTGATATCGGCATCAGGGACGGGGTAATTGCCTGGGTGGGCCGTGCAGACGGTCAGTCGGCTGCTGAAGTGATTAATGCAGAAGGCCTGTACATTTCACCCGGTTTTATCGATGTACACTCCCATGCAGGTTCCGGGCTGATCAGCGAATCGCTCAGCTCTGCCCGTCCGCTTCTGGCACAGGGAGTGACCACTGTTATTATCAATCAGGATGGCGGAGGTGCGAATGATATCGCCGAACAGCGTGAACAGTTGCTTGAATTTGGCCTTGGAGTAAATGTAGCACAGCTGATGCCTCATGGTACGATCCGGCGTGAGGTGATGGGTATGGATAATCGTGTACCCACGAATGATGAACTCAGGCAGATGAAACAGATGGTGGAAGTTGGGATGCAGCAAGGTGCCTTCGGGCTTTCCAGCGGCCTTTTTTACACACCCGGGGCATGGGCGGAAACAGAAGAGATTATTGAACTTGCAAAAGTAGCAGCCCGGTTTGATGGTATTTATACCAGCCACATCCGCGATGAATCTGACTATTCCGTTGGTTTGATCGAATCTGTGGAAGAGGTGATCCGGATTTCACGTGAAGCGGAGCTACCCGGAGTGGTTACTCATATTAAGGCACTTGGAACGGGTGTCTGGGGTTTTTCTGCTCCGGTGATCAACCGTATTGAACGTGCGCGGAATGGGGGCGTAGAAGTGTTTGCTGATCAATACCCTTACCCGGCATCGCACACCAACCTTACAGCCGTCCTGATTCCACCCTGGGCGCGTGAGGGCGGGCGTGACGCGATGCTGGAGCGATTGGAAGAGCCGGAAAAGCTGGTACAGATCAAACAAGAGATGGAAGCCAACATGGAGCGAAGGGGTGGTGCTCACCGGCTTCAGATTGCATCCTACCCTGCTGATGAAAACCTGGAAGGTAAATTACTTGATGTAATTGCCACTCACTTTGGCATGAATGCCACAGATGCCGCTCTGGAACTGATAAAAGAACATAGCCCGGGAGTTGTCTCTTTCAATATGCTGGAAGAGGATGTTAACCGTTTTATGAAACAATCATGGACGATGACCAGTTCAGACGGGGGGCTGACGGAACCGGACGCTGGAGTAGTGCACCCGCGTAACTATGGTTCCTTTCCCCGGAAAATTGCAAAATATGTGCGCGATGAAGGTGTGATTGACCTTCCGTTTGCTATCCGGAGTATGACCAGCCTTTCTGCAACGGTGTTCAGGCTGCACAACCGAGGGCTTGTTCGTGAGGGGATGGCTGCCGACCTTACAATTTTTGATCTCGAAACACTGCAAGATAAAGCAACCTACCAGGAACCGCACCAGCTTTCCGAGGGGATGGTTCATGTATTGGTGAACGGACAGTTTAGTATCAAAAACGGCGAGTTTACACCGGCACTGCACGGGAGGGTGTTGAGATTGAATGGAGAATAAACCATTAACAAATCCACCAAAAAACGTTATATTCACTTCGTAAAACTGAAAAGAGAAAAGACGAATGATTTACAAACAAAAATTTTACTATCTCACCAAAACACCGCTGAGTGCTGAAGGCCCTGAGCATGTTGAAATCATCAACCGGGCAGACAATAGTAACGAGTTTCCGGAACTTTTTCAGGAGTATGAAAAGTATCGTTCACACGCTTTTAATGAAGATAATCTCTACAGTGTGGTTCGTGCAGATGAGATTTACGATCTTGTGAGAACGGGTACGGAAAAAGAAGCGAAGGAGCTTGCGTTCGAAAATGCAGAGCCGGAAATAGTTACAAATCTGCAACATCGGGTCGTGCAAAACAAAGATAAAAACGCAAAAGCGATCTTAAAGGAGATACACCAGATTGAAGCCTGATCTTCTGTGCGCCAGGTCAGCATTCGCCCTGGTAAGAAACTGAGAGAACGGTTATATCATCATGATTGCGGTGCTGTCTTTGCAAATTTCATCACTTCAGGGAATATTTCTTTCATACGGGAGTTTAGTTTTTTACTGACCGATTTTTTCAGATGGTCGATGACGCGTTGTTCTTCGAAAAAATCACCTTTTCATTTTCTGCTTCGGTAATTCCGTCGGTAAAAGTCATAATTGTATCGCCGGGTTTTAATTGAATGCTGCTTTCGGAATAGTCGGCATCTTCAAATTTTCCGAGTAGCAGGCCTCCCACATCATTCATTTCAGTTACTTTACCATCCGAATTTACCAGATAGGGAAGATTATGCCCGCCATTAGAATATCGAATTTCTCCAGATTTTACATTCAGGACACCATAGCTCAAGTTCCTATAAAAGTTGCTGAGGGGCTTGCATATGAGTAGTGTAGTTGTAACGTTATCATCATGTACATTCAATGCGGCACAGTCAAACGCAAAGGCAAGGACGGGCGCAACCGCAAGCTGGTAGAAGCCTACCGTGATCCCGCAACCGGCCAGCCCAGCAACCGCACGGTGCAAAAAGAAGGGACAGCCAGGGGATTGGCAACCGCCTATCAACCCCGGAGCGTCTTGGAATTTCAGGAGTCGTTGCATGCTAAAAACGCATGTAAGCTTGTCCAAAAGCCGGATGCGGGAAATTCGCACGTCCGGTTTGAGGAGCGGGAAGGTGGAGACGGAGCAAGGTCGTACTATTGTGGCACTCACAGACGAAAGGGTGAGTAAACGGAGAAAACAAACCTCGACCTAAACCAACACGCCACTCAATTCATTGATGCCGGCAACAGAATCGTCTCTCCAGGATTTATCGACACACACTCCCACGGAGATCCCCTCGAAACACCCCGTTTTGATAACTTTCTTTCGATGGGTGTGACCACTATCAGCCTGGGGCAGGATGGTCGCAGTCCCGGTGGTAACAACGTTGCAGGATGGATGGATGAGGTTGACCATTATGGAACCGGGACAAATATTCTCCACTTCACCGGTCAAAATACACTTCGCCAGCTGGTGAATGCTCCACGGGAAGTAGGACTTCATGAAAGCTATGTCGGACAGATGCAGCAGATCCTCAGTGAAAATCTGGAAGTTGGTTCCTTCGGTTTAACGACCGGGCTGGAGTATGATCACGGCACGTTTGCCGATCTACCCGAACTCATTTCACTGGCTATGCCGGTGGCGAAAGCAGGAGGCCTGGTCATGAGTCACATCCGCAGCGAAGATGACGACCGGATTGAAGAGGCTGTAACCGAACTGCTGGACCAGGGACGCGGATCCGGGGCGGCGGTGCATGTGTCACATATAAAAATTGTTTTCGGGGATGAACCGAGCCGTGCCGAAGATCTACTGACCCTGCTGGATAATGCTCGCGATGAAGGCTTGCAGATCACCGCCGATGTGTATCCGTATGTAGCCAGTTTCACCGGCATTGCGATAGTGTTTCCCGAATGGGCACTTCCTCCCAACGATTTTGACAAAGTGGTGGAAACCCGCCGGGATGAGCTGAAAGAGTATTTGCGAAATCGCATTCACCTGAGAAACGGACCCGAAGCCACCCTGTTCGGAACGGAACCTTGGGCCGGGAAGACGCTCGCTGAAGTAGCTGATTCAATCGGCAAATCGTTTGAAGAGGTGTTGATTGACGATATCGGACCACAGGGTGCCAGTGGGGCTTATTTTGTGATGGACGAGGATGTGATGCGTCGTTTTTTAAGAGATCCGTATGTGATGGTCAGCTCCGACGGCAGTCCCAGCATGCGCCATCCCCGCGGCTACGGAAGCTTTGCAAAGATCCTCCGGCAATACGTGAATGAAGAGGGGCTGCTTTCTCTTGAAGAAGCTGTTCATAAAATGACTGGCCTTCCTGCACAAACCCTCGGCCTTTCAAATCCTGACGAAATGGGTGTTCCCCGCGGTTTGATCCGGGAAGGATTCGCCGCTGATCTGTTGATTTTTAATCCCGCCGAAGTCAGAGACAATGCAGATTTTGAAGAACCCCATCTCTATGCTGATGGTTTCGACTGGGTGTTTGTAAACGGAATAGCTGTTATTTCTGATGGAGAAAAAAACGAAGAGAAGCCCGGAGCTGTGCTGCGCAGAATAACGGAATGAAATGATTTATGAATTATGACGAACAGGAATGCGTAAATTTTTTCAGCCAATAATGCTGAAGTATTTCTATCAACCAGAAAAAATCAATTTAGAATCATATCATTTTTTAATCAAAGTCGAAATCTCCAGCCTCTTTTCTTCTGAAATAATCCCTGCTTGCTTCGACCACTCTCGGTGCAAGTAAAATGGTCCCTATCATAGTGGGGATGGCCATCATGGCAAACATACCGTCAACCAGATTCACAACCATACCAATGGTGGTGACAGAGCCCAGGAAGATGGAAAACACGTAGAAATAGTTGTAATAGTGCTTCCGGTGTGCCCCCCCCAGAAAGTTGAGGCATTTGGTGCCATAGTAAGAATATGTGAACATCGTGGTGATGCTGAAAATAAAAACACAAAGAATCAGCAGATAAAGTCCCAGCCCAGGAATGCCGGTCTGAAAAGCAACAGCAGTCATGGTGATTCCGTCAACTGTGGTGTCGGTCCATGCACCGGTCATCAGCAGGGCCATAGCGGTCATAGTACAGATCAGCAGTGTATCGATAGCCGGTTCAAGCATCCCCACAAGGCCTTCGCGAACCGGTTCGCGGGTTTTCGCCGCACCGTGAGCCATCGCTTCAGTTCCGATGCCTGCCTCGTTCGAGAAAGCCCCTCGCCGGATACCATTCGAAATCACCACACCCAGAGCGCCTCCGGCAGCTGCCTGGCCTGTAAAGGCATCGGTAACAATCAGCCAGAAATAGTAAGGCACATCAATAATGTTATTGATGATGATGTAAACCACGGTAAAAATGTAGATCAGTACCATGAGCGGAACCAGCCGGGCTGCCACATGCCCAATCCGCTTGATACCTCCGAAAATTACAAGTGAAACCAGTGCCACCAAAATAAGACCCGTGAGAATATCAGAAAGCCTGAAGCCGGTTTCCGTAATTATAGTGCCAGAGAGAATAAAAATATCATAGCCGAGCAGATTATGTTCGGCAAAAACGGTATCACGCAGAATTTGTGTGAGCTGATTCGCCTGAAACAACGGCAGACAGCCAATGAGCCCGGCAAGGCAAAAAAACATGGCGAGCGGCTTCCACTTTTTGCCAAGGCCTTCGGTGATATAATACATCGGGCCACCCTGAATTTTGCCGCTGGTGTCTTTGCCGCGATACATGATGGAAAGCGTACAGGTAAAAAATTTGGTTGCCATTCCGACAATTGCGGTAATCCACATCCAGAATATAGCCCCGGGGCCGCCTACACCCAACGCAATAGCGACACCGCTGATGTTTCCCATTCCCACAGTCGCGGCAAGCGTGCTGGAAAGAGCCTGAAAGTGGTTGATATCGCCAGGTGCGTTGGGGTCTTCATATTTTCCAGAGAGAACCTGCACTCCATGGCTAAAGTTGCGATAGGGTATAAAACGACTGTAAACAAGAAAAAAAACACCACCACCCACAAGCAATACAAGCAGTGGCATGCCCCATGCGTGATTGGCAAAGTTAACGAGAACCTGTTCTAACGTTTCCAGAATTCAGTAGTTTGGTTAGTTGAGATTTGTATTTGTAATCCCTGCACGAGAAAAATGAATGTAATCGATAGAAGGTGGCTTAATATCACAATTTCTCAGAAAAATAGAAATTTGTGCCCGATGATGCTGTCCGTGGATAATCAGGTGATTGCAAATTTGCCATAATGAATTTGAATAATCTACTCCCTGAGAATTTTTATAGAAAATCTTGGTATTCAGGTCCACTTCATGATCCCCGATCAGATCCATCCAGAGCTGCGTGGTTTCCTGGGCCTCCTGCTTCATTTCATCCAGGCTGTATTCGGTCCAGGTGTTAAGGTCATCGTCTGCAGGAAGTCGAATAACCCGGTTGAACCAGATTTTCTGAGCATTGATGATGTGAGAAAGAAACGCTTCACAAGCTTCCTGCTCTTTAAATGGGTGATATTGCTGAAATAGGTTTGTCAGCTTTCGTGAGCACCATAGATCAAAGTGAAACAGGTGCTGTAATTTTTGTCGTTCATCCATGTTTTTAAGAAATACCTAATCCGTAATAACGGGAAATTCCGCTTAGTATAAACTGAACACTGATCGCCAGTGCAATGAACCCCATCAAGCGGGTCATCACATTCAAACCGGTTGGCCCAATGTAACGTGCCGAGACAGGCGCAAGGCGCAATGCAGCGTACGTGATGGCACAAACCAACACAATTGAAACGCCATTAATCAGATAATCGGGCATGCCTTCAGCTTGTGTGGCAAATCCGATTACAACTGCAATACTCCCCGGCCCGGATAACAGCGGAAGTGCCAGCGGACTGAAGGAAACATCTTCTTTTTCAAGGGCAGCGGCTTCATCTTCATCAGTTAGTTTTATGCCTCCCGTTTCCGGGTTGAGCATGGAATAAGCTGCCCTCATGATGATCAGGCCGCCGGCAATACGGATTCCCGCAAGGGAAATTCCGAAAAAAGTTAAAATATACGTACCAATCAGCAGAAACGTAATTAACACGCCAAACATATAAAAACTCGCTTTTTTTGCTGTTTGAATACGTTCTTTTTCACTGAACCGATCGGTGAGTGACAAAAAAAGTGGCATCGCTGCCAGCGGATTCACAACCGAAAACAGGGAAGAAAAGCTCGCAAAAAGTAGCCCGGCAATCCCAATAATGGTGATGGTGTGCTCTGGCACAGTATCGTTCAGGAGTTCAAGCATAGCCTCAAAGATAGATAGGTTTTCAGCCATTTAGAACGACGATTTTAGAATAAAATACCCACTGGAATTCTTCGTAAATTTGGTTGCTTAAATGTACTTACAAGAATAATTCCCAACTTTTTCCATGGATACTGAAAAAATTTTAGAACAGATTGATACAATCATCAGCGGAGACGGAACACGTGATGAAAAATTACTGAATATCTGTGAGCTTCTGGACCGTGAAGTGGATCTGTTCGACTGGACCGGTTTTTACCTAGCGTCTGAACAAGAAGAGAAAATGCTGGAACTGGGCCCGTATGTGGGCGAACCGACGGATCACTCACGTATACCTTACGGAACCGGAATTTGTGGACAAGCCGCCGAAACTCTCGAAACATTTGTCGTACAGGATGTAAGCCAGGCCGATAATTACCTGGCGTGCAGCGTGGATGTAAAGTCGGAAATAGTGGTGCCCATCATGAAAGGCGATCGGTTCATCGGCGAGCTTGATATCGATTCACATACACTCAACGCCATGACTCCCGAAGTAAGAACCCTGTGTGAAGAGATCTGCAAGAAACTGACTGTTCTTTTCTGATGCTTATTTTCTGAACAATCATGGTTTAAAAAACAGGCTCCATCTGATATTCAAGAGCGATAGTTGAGATATTTAAAAGTTATAAGACAATTTTATATTAAAATTGTTTTGAATATAACTAAATTAAATAGACAGGCGTTTACTAAAAAATCAGGAGTGTACGTTATGAAGAAAATTACAGCAATTCTTCTTATTGCAATCATGACAAGTATATTTTTTCATCCAGACTCAGCGCGGTCTCAGGCTCAATATGAGCCATCACCTGAAAATCTTGAAAACCGGGAGTGGTTCCAGGATAATAGATATGGGATGTTCATTCACTGGGGAATTTACTCTGTAATGGCCGGTGGCGGAGAATATGGCGTGGCGGAATGGATTATGAACGAGAAAGAGATTCCCGTTGAAGCCTATGAAAACCTGGCGGAATTTTTTAATCCGGTTGAGTTTGATGCGGATGAGTGGGTCTCTGTAGCAAAAAAAGCGGGCATGAAGTACATCACCATTACCACAAAACACCATGACGGTTTCGCTATGTATCATTCCGGTGTATCTGATTATAATATCGTAGACCGAACACCTTTCGGCCGCGACATCATCCTTGAACTCAAAGAGGCGTGTGATAAAGCCGGGATCAAACTCTTTTTTTACTATTCGCAGATAGACTGGCATCATCCCGATTATTATCCCAGGGGTCGAACCGGCCGTGATTACACCGGCAGGCCCAAATCAGGTGAATGGCGAAACTATATCGACTTTATGAAAGTCCAGCTAACCGAACTGCTGACCAATTACGGTGAAATCGGTGGAATCTGGTTTGACGGTCAGTGGGACAAGTATGATGCCAACTGGTACCTTGATGAAATTTACAGCCATATTCACAGTTTGCAGCCCGGGGCACTCATCGGAAGCAACCATCATCTCAATCCACAGCCGGGAGAGGATTTCCAGATGTTTGAGAGAGATCTGCCAGGAGAAAACACGATGGGATACCGGCAATCTGATGAGATCTCCGACCTTCCCCTTGAGATGTGCGAAACGATGAACGGATCATGGGGTTATAATCTGAAAGACCGCCGTTTCAAAAGCTCGGATCAACTTCTCGAAACCCTCATTCGTGCTGCCGGCTATGGCTCCAACTTTCTGCTTAACACCGGCCCGATGCCGAACGGCCGTTTACAGCCTGAAAATGTGGATACACTCATGGTGATGGGTGAATGGCTTCAAAAATACGGAGAAACTATTTACGGCACGAGAAGAGGCCCCATTCCCCCTCAGCCCTGGGGTGTTACCACATCAAAAGAGAATATCGTTTACCTCCACCTCCTTGATTTGGATGATGAAACCCTTCAAATACCGAAATTTGAAAGTGAATTTAAATCCGTTCGGTTTTTCAGGGATGATAGTCCGGTTGAATTTTCTGCTGATGATGGGGAGATCATCCTCAAGGTTCCATTCGAAAAAAGAAAACCTCTGGAAACCATTCTTGTATTTGATTTGTATTGATAGATATCAGTAAGCATAAAAAAACAGAACGATACAATAAGTTGTTGTATATCATTAGGATAAGCTGTTTCATATAAAAAATCTAAACAGCTTGAAAAAAGTCCGTTTTTCATCAAACCTTAAAATAGTTACTTCGTCTAATAGATTGTGATGGGCAGTCAGATTGTAATAAGTTTTAAAAAAGGCCATGTCTTTTGAGAAAAGTGTTCCGGCCAGCTATGTGGCTATATTTGAACTGCTTACTTTTACGTTATCACATTTCTGATTGTTAGAGAAGCTATCAACTAAAATTAAATCATTGAAAAATTCAGTTACTGTATTAACCCTTTTCTTTTCTCTTCTGCTATTCAGTTCCTGCGGAAATAACGGCGATGATAATAGCCGTCAGTTTTCCGGAGGTGGAGGCGGTTTTGGCGGAGGCCAGGCCACCAGCGTTGAGGTGACCCCGGTTCAATCCGGAACAATTTCTGATCAGGTTAGTGCTTATGGCACCATCAGAGCTCAGGATGTTGTATCAATTGCCCCTCAGGTCACCAACCGTGTAACCCGCATTCACGCCGATCTTGGAGATGAGGTAACTCAGGGACAGCTTCTTGCCGAAATAAACAATGTTCCGTTTCGCGAAGCAATGGAGCAGGCTCAGTCGCAATTAAGACAGTCCCGGGCAACATTTGATAGAGACAGCACCCAGCTAAACCGCCAGCGCGAGTTGTTTGAACGCGATTTGATCAGCCGCTCGGAATATGATGACGCCAGAACTACTTTTTTGAATAGTGAAGCTCAATACGAGTCGGCCCGATCATCCCTGGCTCAGGCTCAGGAAGACCTTGAAAATACCCGTATTAAATCTCCCGTAAACGGTGTTGTGTTAAACCGATTTATTGCAGAAGGAGACCTTGCCTCAAGCGGACAGACTGCATTTGAAGTGGCCAATCTTGTTGGTTTTGAAACCCGTGTATTTTTACCACTGCAGGACTGGGAAGCAGTACAGATAGGCCAGGATGTGTCGATGTCACTATCATCCCGTGGCAGTGAAGTAGCAGTTGGAGTTGTTTCCCGTAAAAGCCCTCAATTAAATTCCACAACCGGACTGGGTGAGGTTGTCATCAGCCTGATAGACGCCTCCTCCACCATTTACCAGGGGGCACTCGTTCAGTCACGCATCAACCTGGAAACACGTGAAAATGCTGTGATTGTTCCCCGTTCTGCGATGGTTGAAACAGTTGATACCTACATAGAACCAGAAACCGGAACCATCGAGTTGGAAAGAAGCTATTCCGCTTTTATCTCCCAGGGAGATTCTATCGCTGTCCGCCGTCCGCTTACTCTTGGCATCCAGCAAGGAGACCGCATTGAAATACTTGATGGGCTTCAGCCGGGCGATGGATTGATAATTACAGGACACAGAAACCTTGAAGATGGTTCACGTATCCGGGTAGCCGGGAGTGAGCCATCAACATTACAACAGATAAATTTGGAGAGTGCTGAAGGAAGGCCCAATATGGAGAATATGTCACCTGAACAGCGGCAACAGATGCGCGAACGAATGAGAGAGCGTCGGGAAGGTGGTTCCGGTGGTGAAGCCAGCCCTAACGGTAATAATGATAACAACAACGAGTGATAAGGCAGCCGCTACATGAAAAATCTACCCAAATTAGCAGTTAACCGGCCCATTACGTTTATGATGATCAGCCTGATCCTGATCGGTTTCGGGCTGTATGGGCTGAATAATCTGCGGTTGAATCTTTACCCTGATGTTTCCTTCCCCACAATCACCGTATACAGTACCTATGATGGTGTTGCTCCTGAAGATATTGAAGCGCTCATCACCCGTCAGATTGAGGAACAGGTGGGCAGCATATCCGGAGTGCGAAGAGTAAGGTCACTTTCCAGCCAGGGTGCTTCTGTGGTAAAACTGAATTTTAATTGGGGTACGGATCTTTTTGTAGCTGAAACCGAAGTTCGCAAGCGGCTCGATATGATCCGCCGCGGCCTCCCCGATGATGTGGATCAACCCATCGTTTTCTCTTACGATCCCAATGATGAACCGGTCCTTGTTCTCGCCCTCACTTCCGATACCCGAAGCCCCCGTGAACTCAGAACCCTTGCCACCCGTCAAATTGAACAACGGATAGAACGAATTGAAGGAATTGCATCAGCCGAAACTGCCGGGGGATATGACCGGCAGATCAATGTACGACTCAGCAATGCCCAAATGCGAACCTATAACGTGGATATCAGCGAGATTTCGAACCGCCTGGGGCAGGAAAATGTACAGGTTCCGGCTGGTGAGCTTACAGAGGGAGAAACCGTTTTTTCCCTGCGTACAATTGGTGATTTCAGAAATATTGAACAGATCCGCAACAGTATTGTTTCAGTAACTGAAGACGGTAACCCCGTGTACCTGAAAGATGTTGCATCAGTTGAGGATGGTATCGCTCAGCCAATTGGCAACGTTCGTGTGCAGGGCAGCGACGGGGTCATCATGAATATTTATAAACAGAGCGACAGCAACATTGTAAGTGCCGCAACAGGTGTGGTGAATGCTCTTGATGATATCCGTACGGTTCTTCCATCTGACGTTAGCCTGGAGGTGCTCACCAACCGGGCCGATTTCATCAGTATGTCGATCAACAACCTGGTGATGACAGGTTTGCAAGCAGTTATTCTGGTCATCATCATGCTTCTGCTGTTCCTGCGAAGCGGCCGTTCAGCACTGATTGTGGCGATCACCATTCCGATTTCCATTATCGCCACCTTCAGCATCATGGATTTTTCGAATGTCAGCTTGAACATTATCTCTTTGTCCGGCCTCACACTGGCTGTAGGGCTGGTAGTGGATAATGCAGTAGTGGTGCTCGAAAACATTTTCCGTTTCCGTGAAGACGGTTACGACGGTAAAGATTCCGCTACTTCAGGTGCGCAGGAAGTGGCTACACCGGTGATTGTATCCACACTTACTACATTGGTCGTGTTTTTACCGATATTATTTGTGCCCGGCATCGCGGGTCTGCTTTTCCGTGACATGGCTCTCACCATTTCGTTTGCAATGATCGTTTCTGTGCTGGTTGCCATCACACTGATTCCGGTACTTAGCTCACGGATTTTTGAAGCGGAAATGATTAAAGCCGACAAAAAAGATCCCGCCAAAAATCTGCTCTACAAACTGCTGGTATGGCGGCGCCAAAACGTTTTTACCCGGCTGGCTTCTATTCCGCTGTTTTTGCTTTATGGTATCATCTGGCCATTTTTAAAACTCTACACTTTGATAGCTTCGTCATCAAAATCACTATTCTCAGATCGTGTGGGCCCGTGGCTTGGCCGGCAGTTCGACCGGCTCGAGAACAGCTACAAACGTCAACTGGATAAAGCCCTGAAGATGAGCGGGTGGGTCATCGCCGGTGCATTTGGATTGCTGCTGGCTTCTCTTCCGATTTTTACTATTCTTGGGGGTGAGTTTTTCCCGCAGGTCGACGAAAACTTCATCATCCTGGATGTACAGCGTGAACCGGGCGTTAGTCTGCTCGAACTCGAAAGAACCATCATGCAGGTAGAAAATACCGTACGGCAGAACATACCGGAAGCGCGATTGGTTGTGTCGGATTATGGGGATAAAACCGGTATCGAAGGAGCCGACAACCCCGGCGGAAATCAGGGGCGCGTTCGGATTGAACTGGTGCCTGTTTCCGAACGTTCGCGCAGCCAAATGGCAATCACCGCATCTATCCTTGAGGAGCTTGAATGGGTTCCGGGCGCCAATATCCGCGAAGTGCGCGAAGATCCCCTCAGTCCCGATGGAGAAACCGGTCTGATTGTGCAAATTTACGGTTTTGATCAGGATATAAAACGAGGTCTTGCTGAAGGAGTTATGCATCAGCTTCGCGGAATTGACGGCATTGTAAGTGTGTTCAGCTCAGCCGATCAGGGGCGGCCCGAACTTCGCGTTGAGATGGACCGCGAAAGAATTGCGCGTGCCGGGATGACCACGGCACAGGTAGCATCTGCTCTTAGTAATTCTGTCCAGGGATCGGTTGCCACTACGTTTGTAGATCAGGGAATTGAATTTCAGGTTCTGGTAGAAGTGGACCCGATTGACCGTTCACAGTCAACTGCACTTCAGGATCTCCAGATACGAACACCAGGCGGTGACTGGATGCCATTGAAAAACCTGGCAAGCATCGAACGATACACAGGCCCGTCAAATATTTTACGGGTGAACCAGGAACGCATGGTTGAGGTTGAAGCCGATCTTGGCGACCTGGACCTTCGCAGCGCCACCACACTGGCTAATGAGCGGCTAAGTCAGGTGCAATGGCCCGAAGGTTATCGGTACGAACTGGGTGGTTCAGCCGAGGAACAGCGCGAATCATTCAATTTTTTGATGATTGCATTTTTAATTGCAGGCATACTCACCTACATGGTGATGGCTTCGCAGTTCGAAAGCCTGATCGAACCGTTGATTATCATTGTAACCATTCCGCTTGCGCTCACCGGTGTTTTGCTGATGCTTTTGTTTACATCCACACCGGTTAGTGTAACCGCAATGGTGGGGCTTGTTCTGCTGACTGGAATTGTTGTGAACAACGGAATTGTAATGATCGACTATATTAAAATTTTGCAGTCACGGGGACAGGATCGCCTCACTGCGATTGTGAACGGTGCCGGACGAAGGCTCCGCCCGATTTTAATGACTGCATTCACTACGATCCTGGCGATGGTTCCGCTTGCACTTCAGCTTGGTGCCGGCGCCGAAACCTGGAGTCCGATGGCACGTTCAGTAATTGGCGGCCTGGCGATGAGTACGCTTCTGATGCTCTTTGCAGTACCCTGTATGTATTACGTCATCAACAGCCTGGTTGAAAAAGCCGGATGTGATGCTGTGCATAAAGAAGATCCTTTAAATGGGTAGAAATTTGAGCCGTCAAACCTAATTAGATCATGAAAAAAATATCCATTACTGAAAAAATTCTGAAGAGGCCGGTAACTGCGATCATGATGTCGCTGCTGGTGATCGGGTTTGGTATTTTCTCCCTCTCGAACCTCAAAGTAACTCTCTATCCCACCTTCAATATCCCGGTAATGGGTATTTCGGTGAACTACTCCAATGTGGCACCCGATGATATGCTCCGGCTTGTTGTTGAACCGATTGAAGCGGCCGTAATGGGCGTAGAAGGGGTGGAATCGCTCGATTCAAACGTTCGGCGGGGCGGTGCATTTATGATTTTGCGTCTTCAGCCCGGAACCAGCATCATGGTAACCGAACAAAAAGTAAGGGAAGCGGTTGAAAGGATTCGCGACCAGTTGCCATCCGAAGCCAATGAACCTTTCATTTTTCAGTTTGATCCCGATCGCGCACCGGTCATGCAGGTGAGTGTAGAGTCGGATGTTCTGGGCCTGGATGAACTGCGCACACTCTCCATCGAATATATCGAACCCCGGTTTGAACGGATTCCGGGTGTGGCATCTGCTGAGACCCGTGGAGGGCTTACACGAAATATTTATGTAGATCTGATGCCCGAAGCATTGGCACGTCATAATTTACTGCCCAGCCAGGTGGTCAGTGCTATCAACAGCAACAATGTGCAGCAGCCCATTGGAAGTTTGGTAGCCGGGCGAACAAGTTACAGTATCCGGGCACAGTCGATGTATCGTGATGTAAATGAAATCGCACATACCATTGTAGTTGCAAATGACGGTACACCTGTTCGTGTAAGAGATGTTGCAAATGTGCGGGATGATTACGAGGATATCACCAGCCTGGTTGAGATAAACGGACGAAACAGTGTCACGGTTGAGGTTCAGAAACAATCGGACGCCAACACACTGGAGGTGACTCATGCAGTAATTCGGACCATGCAGGAGTTTCAGTCCAACCTGCCATCGAGTGTTACGATGCAAGTGCTTAGCAATGAAGGAGAATTTATTGAAGATTCCATTTCAAACCTGGCACAATCAGCCCTGATTGCACTGGTCGTTGTAGTTATCATACTGCTGATTTTTATGGGTGGATGGAGAATCGCCTTTGTGGTGGCGATGAGTATTCCGGTTTCACTAACGGCCACTTTTGCAGCGATGTACGCACTCGATATCACATTGAATATTGTCTCCATTACCGGTCTTGCACTGGCAATCGGCTTACTTGTGGATAATTCGATTGTAGTCTCTGAAAGTATTGCCAATCAGCTTGAAAAGGGGAAATCACGATTTGATGCTGCACTCGACGGAACCAATGAGGTAGGCGGTGCACTTCTCGGTTCAACCCTTACAACAATTGCTGTATTTATCCCGATTCTCACACTTACCGGATTTGCCGGAACTGTAGCTCGGGACCTTGCCCTTACGATCTCCATTTCAATCGGATTTTCATTTCTTGCATCCATTATTTTGATTCCGGTACTCGCTTCTATGATGCTGAAACGCGAATCGTTTCATAAAGGCAACTTTGTACTCAACTGGATGAAATCTCTCGAAAGCAATTATATTACTGTCTTGCAGTGGCTGCTGGCCCGGAAATATGTGGTGGTCATTGCGGTAGTTGGTATTGTTTTCGGGGCAAACTACCTTTTTGGCACGATAGAAAAAGAATTTTTCCCTGAAACTGACGAGGGCACCTTCGACCTGAGAGTTGAACTGCCTGCGGGTACTAAACTTTCAACAACCGCAACATTTCTAAGGGATTATACAAGCCGGATTCTTGAAGAGCCTGAAGTTCAGACCGTTATCACAAATATCGGAAGAAGCGGACGAAGTACACTTACAAATGCCGGCACACTGAGTATAAGTCTTGTGGACAATCATTTGAGAGATAAACCCACTGCAGAAGTAGCCACGCGTCTTCAGGCGTTGATGGATGATGGCGATGATATCAATATCGATATTGCCAACCTTGGTGGCAGCGGGGGTATTCCCATGGGCCGGGGATGGACCGGGCGCGGAATCAGGGTCAGCCTGATCGGGCCGGATGTAGAAGTGCTCCAGGTTCTCACCCTGCAGATAGAGGAAGCCTTAAAAGGCGATCCGAATGTGATGTCGGTCAGTAATCCACGCTCTCGTCCGGCACCCGAACTGGCATTTGAACTGGACCGGAATCGCATCAGCCGCACAGGCATTGCCTCATCAAGTATTGCTTCGGAATTGGGTACACAGGCGAGGGGAACGCGCGCAGGTTATTTCCGTGAGGAAGGACGTGAAATCGCAATTCAGGTGAGAAATGTGCGAGAGCAATTCCAAAACCGGCAGGATCTTTTCTCTCTTGAACTTGCACAATTTGAAGATCAGCGTATCCCGGTGCTTGGCCTTGGCCAGTTTGACGTTGTGGAAGGGCTCAGCACTATTACCCGGCGCGACAGAGAAACTTTACTGGATGTGAGCGTGATGGTTCGCGGTGATATGGAAGAGTATCAGCAAAAACTTACAGACCTTCTGGACAACGATATAGTACTGCCCGATGGTTATCGTTACGAATTTGCCGGATCGGTGTTTGCCCAGCAGGAAAGCGGATCAGAAATTCTTTTTGCCGTGTTTCTTGCACTGCTGCTCACCTATATGGTAATGGCCTCACTTTTCGAAAACCTGCGAGATCCGTTTATCGTAATGTTTTCGGTTCCGCTTGCTTTTTTTGGTTCGCTTGTATTTCTGTTTGCAACCGGAACACCGCTAAGTGTTCCTGCATATATCGGGATTGTGATATTGATCGGGATTGTGGTGAATAACGGTATTGTGCTGGTCGATTATATCCATCAGAACACACATGGACAGGTGGATAATCAGGAGTATCTGATTAAATTTCTGGAAGCCTGTAAACGACGGATGCGTCCTATTCTGCTCACAGCACTGACCACCATTTGTTCGATGATCCCCCTGGCCCTTGAAATCGGCGCCGGTTCCGAAACCTGGAGCCCGCTTGCCCGGTCTGTAATCGGCGGGCTTGCCTTTGCTACTATTCTGACTCTTTTCGTGGTACCGGCAATTGTGATTGGGATTTCCAAAAAGCGAAGAAAATCAATCAAAAAGGCATTAATGTGATGACAACGATCAATTGACGGTAAAACCCGCAATGTTTTTTCTTCAAAAAGGCTGCATAATTCCATTCATATTGCCGTTGGTGACAAGGAAACATTGCGGGTTTTTTGCGAAACTTCATTCTTGACACGGCAATAGTAGAGTAAAGCCTTGAAATAATCAGCGTTGTTTTTCTGAAGAAACACACTATTTTATTGATGATACAGAGCAATCCTCAACCGGTATAGAAAGATGGACAGCGAAACCATTACCTGGATTTTTATCGCAGGCGGCATCATTTTAATGATTTTGGAAATGATGCTACCGGGTGGTGTGGCATTTTTCCTTGGAATCAGCGGGTTGGGTGTGGGTATTTTACGCTATCTCGGTTTTTTGTCTGATCCTTTTGTTGCCATTTTTGCGTGGCTCTTTTCTTCTGTAGCACTCACCATTTTGATTCGCCCGTTCATCAAAAAGTACTTTAAAGGCGAACGCTCTTTTAAATTTGCTGATGAAGACTACGAAGCGATCGACAAAGTAGTTGATGTTGTGGAGACGGTGAAAGACGACAACAACAGCGGCCGAATCCGATTTCAGGGAATATCCTGGCAGGCACGAACCATAGACGGAGAGATTAAAGCAGGATCAAAAGCACGGATCAGCTATCGGGAAAACACCACCTGGATTGTGGAAGCAGTTGACCCGGAGCCGCTGGAAACCGGAGAAATGATAAGAAAAAAGCAGAGTGAATGATTCGATGCAATTCAGGAAGCAACGGTAGGTGTGACACGTGAACCTAAACGGAAAATCAACAGACCGCAGATACTTCGTGTTAACTTATTGATTTGGTATAAGCTTTTACAAAAATTTGTATAAATCCATTAATAATTTCCTGCAAGGTTACAGAGACCTGACAGGCTATGTTTGTTGATCATTGTTGCCTTCACCGGATCTAACAGGTAGTTCAATACTTGACCTCACATGAAGATCATGTTGCGGGAATGGAATTTCAATCTGGTATTTCTTGAACTTATGTACAATTGCCTGGTTCAACTCATTTCGGATGATAAGGCGGTCTTTTACCTGAGGAATCCAAACACGCAGTTCCATATCCCAGGAAGAGTCGCCAAACTGAGTAAGGTGAACCTGGTGTTTTGGAATGTCCATTACTTCCGGATGTTCATCTGCCACTTCGTTCAAAGCTTTCAAAACATCATCTAGGTTCGAAGAATAGGATACGCCAACATGTACATGCAGGCGAAATGTTGGATCCCCATGGGAAAAGTTAATCACATTATTTTCTACAAATTGTGTGTTAGGTACAATGATGGATGTATTATTCATTGTGAGAATTTTTGTTGATCGGATACTGATTTCCATCACATCGCCCTCAATCCCGGCAACCTCTACTCGGTCTCCCACAGTTATCGGGCGTTCAAACATGATGATAAGTCCGGAGATAAAATTTGCAGTGATGTTTTGAAGTCCAAAACCGATACCCACTGAAAGCAATCCGAAAATTACAGCAAGGCTGGTGAGGTCGATGGCCACGAATTGAAATGAGATCAACACCCCGATAGTTACAATAATATATTGGGCCACACGAGACAAAGCATACTTGAGACCCAGGTCAATTTCAAACTGGTCGAGAAAACGGCTTTGTAAAAAACGGCGTGTAAATGAACCAAGAAAGAGTACAATGGTCAGCGAAAAGAAAAAAATAAGTAACGACAGGATCGTTACCGGGTCATCCTGAAGCGTGAAAAGTTTAAACTCCAGAAAATCGCGAATAGTTGTTATGATTTCTTGTAATTCCATGAAATCTCTTTAAAATAGAGTGTTCCAGATTATGCAACCGTGTAAATGAGGATATTTGCAGTATACAAATCCGGATGTTTAAAGGGCAGGTAGTTTCAGAACAGGCCCCCTGTCTCGACCAAAATGATCAGTGCTAATATACTAAATGTTTGTATGGATAAAGTAATACCTGAGAATGAAATAAATTCCCCCCTAATCCGCATTTCGTTTTACGCCTGTCCCGAGCAAGCTTTTCGGGAGGAATCGCTTCGGTGCTCACATAAAGTACTTTCTGCTTGCAATAGCGATATGCCGAATCCGGCAAAAGTCCATATTTTTGCGATCGTCTAAATGTATGCAGCTTTTTAAAATGAATTCAATAATGTGGTCATAATTATTTCAGGCTATGCCTAAATAATTTTATTGATCAGTTGATTTAAATTCAATTAAGTGGTATATCATCTACGTTTGATTAATTAGTTTCGAATTATGTTTGTTTCTTCTTACGATTCAAAAACCCATTACGATGAGATGTTTGAAGCAGATGGCTCTTGCAGGCCGCATTATTCAGAGCTGCTTGATATGCTCAAAAGCTTATCTGTAGAAAAGTTACAGCAACTTCAGTTCACAACTGACAAGGCCCAAATGGCGATGGGTATGACATTTAATGTATACCATGATAAACAGGGTATCGAAAAAATACTTCACCTGGATATCGTTCCCCGGATTATCAATGCTGCTGAGTGGGAAAAAATTGAAACCGGGTTGAAGCAGAGAATTTATGCCCTCAATCTATTTTTACAGGATGTATATAATGAGCAAAAAATATTAAAGGATAAAATTCTGCCTAAAGAGCTGGTTTTTTCCTGTCCGGGTTACTTGAAACCTTGCGAAGGCCTTACACCACCTAAGGGCATCTGGTGCCATATTACCGGCACAGATTTAGTCAGGGACAAAAATGGTGAATTTTATATACTCGAAGATAATTTAAGGTGCCCCTCCGGAGTATCTTACCAGCTCGAAAGCCGTGAGATCATAAAGAGGGTTTTTCCAAATATGCTTAGTAAACTTGGAGTAGCCCCGGTTTCGAACTATCCTAATCGTTTGCTAAATATTCTGGAGTATTTGTCAGACAAAGAAAAACCGGTAGTAGGAGTTCTTACACCCGGAATTTATAACTCTGCCTACTTCGAACATTCCTATCTTGCTCACTCAATGGGAGTAGAATTAGTAATGGGCCAGGATATGGTTATGGTAAAAAATCATGTATTTATGCTAACAACCAATGGCCTTAAGCAGATTGATGTTCTTTACAGGCGAATCGATGATACTTTTCTTGATCCGGATGTTTTCAATCCCGAATCGCTAATAGGTGTGCCGGGAATTTTTAAAGCCTTTAAATCCGGAAATATTTCT
>SLGL01000500.1 GCA_007123785.1 Balneolaceae bacterium | reverse complement strand
TTATGATTACACACACTCAAGGGCCACTGTTTCTTAGCCCATAGCCAATGCACACTGTTCAACTTAAAACGGAAATGATTTTTTTGGAAGTTAAGTCATCTAAAAAGTATAGTACTAATTCGAAATTATTTTTCTTTAGATAAAAAATTTTATTTCCAAAAATGTTCAGATTAAATAGTTACTGTTATATAAGCAACAAATCTAATTATCTTGAGGAGTTGAATTTTATTCAATTATGAGCTTTTCAAAATTTTTGTATCATCGCTCACTCCACTCCGGTGTTGGAAATCTTGGTTCACCAGTTGCAAGGTCATCGGGCCATACTACCACTTTTTCACCATCCTGCCACTGAATAAAAAGTCCTCGGTTGGCGATCTGATATCCTCGTTCATCTACAGCATAGTCACTTAGGATGGTTTGCATCTCAAGGTTTAAAAGTTCTTCGCGCAGCAAGTCGGAATCGAGTGACTGAGCGCGCCGTACCCCCTCCACAAAAATCTGGCAGCTTGCATACGCACCCGCAGCATGAAAGCTGGGTTCCATGTTGAACATCTGCCGGTAGGAATCTACAAACTCATCGATGCCGGGGTTAGGCAGGCTCGGTTCCCAGGCCGAGAGGCCGTAGGCATATTCCGCATCTTCACCCAAAGCATCGCGGAACTGAGTCACTGCACCCGAGGTTCCGAACATTTTTATGTTGACGTCATGTTCCTTCATCTGCTGCACTACTGTGATAAAATTATCCAGCGCAGATGCTGCCATGGCAACCACTTCCACATCCGCTTCCCGGATCGCCTCCAGGTAACCTGAAAAGTCATCCGTTCCGCTAGGGTAAGTTTCGTGGAGTACTATATTCAAATCTCTTTCTTCAGCCAGTTCGGCAGCTCCGTTACCAGCTGCCCTGGGGAAAAGCTGATCTTCCTGGAGAATGGCCACACGCGCAAGGCCGTTTTCGTCTGCCATATCAATCAAACCGGCCAGGAACAGCTCGGCAGGAGGGAGCACCATGAAGAGGTATTCACGCCCCTGCTCCCATATTGAAGCGGTAGCGGCCAGCGGTGAAATATGGACCATCCTGTTCTCTTCCGTTACAGGAGCAACAGCCTCGGTGAGTGTGGAGCCATAAGGTCCCATAATTGCATCCACTGCATCTCCTGTGATGAGAAGTTCATAAAGTTCAATGGCTCTGTCGGAATCGGATTCATCATCGTAGATCAAAAATTCTATACTCCGGCCAAGGATGCCACCCTGCTCATTAGTGTGATCCTGGCAGAGCAGGTAACCGTTCCGGGCAGCAATACCCTGGGTGCTGTAAGCTCCGGTTTCCGACATAGTAGCCCCGATCACTACCGGTGGCTCAGTTTGCATCAGGTTGTACATCATAAAAAGAAGGAAAGCGATAAAGAAGATAAGTACGAGAATCAGGGGTTTTTTCATGAGAAAATTTTCTTCAGGTAAAACCAATTAAGTTATCAGTATGAGTAAATAATTTACCAATATTCCCGAAGACAAAAAGATTGTTATGGCTAATTATCATAGAGTATCCCATAAATCATGCCTATCACAGTTAAAAATGTGATTTTTGTGATTGAGATGATAGTTTGTGATGATATTTTTAAAATGGATCAAACATCCAGCAGGACATACTTCTTGTACCTGTCTCTCGATAGTTTACCTGATTTTTTATAAAGCGAGTGATAAAAGTAGAGAACAGCTTTTTCCTGAAGTGCTCGTTTCAAGAGAATGGTTTTTGCTTTTTTTGATTCAAGCGGATCTGTGTCCACATGTTTCATCGAATAGTGGTTCAGGTGATACTCTGTCGGGATCAGATCACCCAAAAAATAGGCAATTTTATTCCGGCTTGTCATTTTGAGCACTAAATGACCGGGTGTGTGCCCCCCGCTTTTAATCAGGGTGATTCCTCTTGAGGGAGCATGAACATCATTTTCAATAAATTCAATTCGTTTTTGTGCGACCAGTTTATACAATTCATCAAGGTCGTATTTTGCTCCGGGCAGGATTGAAGGTTTGTTAATCCGGGTAAGCGCAAAATCCCACTCATCTTTGTGAACGATATATTTCGCATTTGGAAACGTTGCTTCCGTTTTGAATTCGCTGTTTATAAATGAACAACCTGCTACATGATCATAATGCAGATGGGTCAGAATGACCAGGTCGATATCTTCCCGCTTAAGGCCGAATATATCAAGATTGGTCGCCACATTCGATGTATTTCGGTAGGAACTTTTGTGGTCCAGCCCCCAGCCAAGCCCGGGGTCTACCACAATGTTTTTTCCGTAATGACAGATCAACAGAGGGTCAATTCCCAGGGCAGAGGTAAATTTTCCAATATTGGGATCGTCTCCGGCGGAGTCCAGGCGTGAGGGGTCCATTTTTTGGAATGAACCGTCCTCAAACAGTTCAAAAAAACCTTCGCTGAGCTGCTCAATAAAAAAATCATCTGTTCTCATACATAAAGGTTGTAAAATGCCATTTCAAAAGAGAGAACCCAAAAAGGTTCTTTGATGGAAAAAACCTGATGTTTAGTTTACATCGATTCGAATTGGGAGAAATTTCCAGTTTTGCCCTGCGGGATGCTCCAGCATGGTCTGAAATGTTGCGGCATCCTCCAGCACATCTATTGGCATCCAGCTTCTGAGAGCTGCATAAAATCTGTCACTCGATGAACTCATCAGCCGTTCAAAAAAATCAACCCGTCGGGGATATACATCAACCGTGTACTCCTCAATTTCGGCCATCTCTGCGGCAATGTTAAGTGCATCATGAATATCTCCGATCATATCAATCAGGCCAAGTTCTTTCGCCCGTTGACCGGTATAAACGCGCCCTTGTGCAATTTCATGGACTTCATCACGTGTCATGTTCCGTGATTCTGCTACTGTCATCAGGAAGTTTTCGTAGCCATTTTCAGCGATTTGTTCCAGTACCTGCCGTTCTGAGGTTGTCATTGGGCGGCTGAAATCGAGCCAGTCGGCATACTCATGCGTTTTCATGGTTTCGTATTTGATGCCAATGTTTTCGGTTAGAAGCTCCTGGGCGTTAAACATCAGGTTAAAAACACCGATGGAACCGGTGATAGTATTCTCCTGTGCAAGAATGGTATCCGCTGCAGAAGCCATCTGGTAGCCTGCCGAGGCCGCAACACCACCCATAGAGGCTACAATCGGTTTTTTCTTTGATGCTTCGTTAATATAGTGCCAGATCAGATCAGATGAATTGGATGCACCTCCGGGGCTGTTTATGTGAATCACAATTGATTTTACATCGTCATCTTCGAGTACGCTGTCTAACTGTCTTTTAATACCACGCGGTGTAATCCCTGATGAACTGGAAAAGGGTGACTCAGCCATTGTGGGTAATATAGCGCCTGAAGCATAGATAACGGCAATTTTGTTATCGGTGTTGGGAGTATCAAGGCCGGCCCGATCGGCAGAAACCCTTGAGTAGCGCGCATATGAAACTGTTCTCAGATCAGAATCTTCATCAACATCAAGACGTTCCTTAATCATTCGCTCTACCTCATCGGGATAAGCAAGGGCATCAAACAGGCCATGATCATATGCAAACTGCACACGGTCTACAGGAGGAGTGTCCATCAGATCGTTGATTTCTTCATGAGTTTTCCCTGTTCGTTTGGCGACGGCAGCTACGAATGTGTCGGAAACCGTATTTAAGATTTCCCGGGTTTGTTCACGGCTTTCCGGTGAGCTGGATTCATTCAGGAACGGTTCCACAGCCGATTTGTACCGGCCTACTCTTGTGATTTCCGGTTCAATGCCTATCTTTTCGAGCATCGGCCTGTAAAAAGAGAACTGGGCTACAAATCCGTCAAATTCAAAACTGGAATTGGGAGGTGAAAAAGTACTGTCTGCCACAGATGCCAGAAAATACGCCTTCTCATTCATTCCTATATCATCAGTGCTGAAATAGAGAGGTTTACCACTCTCCTTGAATTCTTCGAAGTATCGATATGCTGTTTCAAGATTGGCCCACGATGCAACTACCTGATTGGTCCGTACCCAAACAGCGGATATATTATCGTCTGCTGCGGCTTTTCTGAGGTTATTCCGCAAACCCTGCAGTGAAACAGGACGTGCTTCAGGATTGAATAGCTCCTCGAACGGATCTTCGATTGGCCGGTGAGGAATTTCAGGTGACAGATTAATTGTTAGTACGGTATTTGCCCTTATATATGGTTCGGATTCTGTGGAACTACTTACCAGAATCCCGGCCAAAATCAAAATGATTAAAAAAATTCCCAGCATGGTACCCAGCAGGGATGCTAAAACTGTTTTCAAAAATTGCATAAAAAAAGTTCAGTTATTGAATTCCTTGTGAATTAGTTTGGTTGAACGGTTGTTACTCCATGCCGGAAATATTCTATAGTATTAGTGATTCGACAATACCGTAATCTAAGAACTTACTAAAAGATCGAATTCATTCCATAATATTTGGTGAAATTATATCTGATTTCTCATCAATCGAGATTTCAAATATTATTCTCTGGTTTATGAATTAAAGCTTTCAAACTTTCTACGAGAAATGAATAAATTTGATGCAATTATAATAGGATCGGGGCATAACGGACTGATTACCGGCTGTTATCTTGCCAGAGCAGGTATGAAAGTAGGTGTACTTGAACGGCGAGATACGATCGGAGGGGCGGTTTGCACCGAAACGATGTTTCAATCCGATGAAAACCCCAACGGTTTCCGGATGGATGTGGGTTCATCGGTTCATATTATGATCCACCAAACCGGGATTATAGAAGAGTTGGGGCTGACCAATTACGGTCTGGAATATATAGAAATGGACCCGTTCATGAGCTATCCGCTGCCCGGGCGAAAAGGAGTGATTCATTTTCACAAAGACCTGGAGCAGACCCTGGAATCGATTTCAAAAGTCTCCCCAGAAGATGTGGCAAATTACCGGGAGTTTGTAGATTTCTGGGAGCGAATCAATAAAGGGGTTCTGAAAGCATTTATGGTACCGCCAAGTGGGAAAAATATTTTTATGGAGATGGCAAAAGGGCAGATCCGTGACGGTTCAATGTTTAAGAGGGGAGAGCAGATGGATGGGCTGCAGAAAATTCTTGGCAGTTACGGAAGTGTGGTAAAAAATGCATTTAAAAGCCCCGATTTGCATGCTGCAATGACCTGGTTTGCCGCGCAGTCGGGTCCGCTTCCGGATCAGAGTGCCACGGGCGATTTTGCCGGGTGGCAGGCGATGCTTCATCAAAGCGGGGCCAAACATCCGAGAGGAGGGAGCGGGCAGCTTACACAAGCGATGAAAAGTTTTATCGAAGCACATGGGGGTGAAGTGATCTCAAACAGTCCCGTCAAAAAAATTGATATTGCCGATGGGAAAGCCGCCGGCGTGATCACCGAAAAAGATGTATATTATAAAGCCGGCCTGATTGTATCGAACGCTCATGTACAGACCACGATGCTGAAACTTGTCGGCCGGGAAAATTTGGATGCATCGTTGTTCAAAAAAGTGAAAAATATCCAGGTAGGGAACGGATTCGGCATGGTGATTCGCTGTGCGGTGGAGGAATTGCCAAAGTACGAATCGGCTCCGGATGATCCGCTGATTCATAACGGAATGCAGCTTTTAGCTCCTTCAGTGGAGTATATGAACCGTGCAATCAGTGATTACATGAGGGGGAATCCGGCCGAAGAGCCTGCCGTTTTAGCGATGACATTTTCCAAAATTGATCCCGATGTGGCGAAAGATGGAAAGCACACACTGTTTGCCTGGGCACAGTGGCACCCCTATGAACTGGCAAATGGCGAGCAATGGGATGATATCCGCGAACGCGAGGCCGATAAAATCTATGATGTAGTTGAAAAATATGCCCCCAATATGAAGGGTAAACTGATTGACCGATACATTCAATCTCCACTGGATATTGAGCGAAAACATGGCCTTTTGCGTGGAAATGTGATGCATGTGGAGATGAATTTTGACCAGATGTTTATGTTTCGCCCTACCCCGGAACTAAGTAACTATGAAACACCCATCGGGAATCTGTATCTTTCCAGCGCTTCCTGCCATCCGGGAGGAGGTGTATTTGGCGCTGCGGGCTACAACGCCGCGCAGGTGATCCTTAAAAAACGAAAGAAGAAATTTTTTAGAACCTGATTTTGAAAAACAATTTTCCCAATTCTGTTGCAGAAATTAATCTGGCAGCAGCTTCCAGAAACCTTTCCTCGATCAAAGAAAAAGCGGCAAGTGAAAAAGTTCTTGCTGTGGTAAAATGTAACGCATACAGTCACGGAGCGGTCCATCTTACCAAACATATTGAAAAGGAAGTGGATTTGCTGGCTGTGGCCAATGTGGACGAAGGTATTGAGCTTAGGATGGGCGGTATCACAAAACCGATCCTGGTGTTTGGTGTACCAACTTATGAAACAGCCGCAGTGTACCTGACTCACAATCTTACAGCGACTATAAGCCACACTACGCACTTCTCAATTTTAATGGATGGCACCTCCTACCATCTTAACTTTGATACCGGGATGGGGCGTCTCGGATTTCTTCCGGAACAGGCCGGTGAGGTCAGGCAGCTTGCCGTGGCCAACCAGCGGCTGATTTGCAGCGGAATTTATTCGCACTATGCCACAGCTGACGATCCTGGTTCAGATTTTGTGATCACTCAGAATGACCGGTTTAAACAAATATTATCTCATTTTTCTGAAGTGCCACTGATACACATGAGCAACACCGGGGCGGCCTCTAATTATGACCGAATTGACCATTTCGGGATGATACGCACCGGGCTGGGCATGCTTGGCTACAACTCGGGCGAAACGCGCCATAAATGGCTTCAGCCTGTGATGACCTGGAGAACAAATCTTGCACAAATACGTGCCATCAATAAGGGAATGGCAGTGAGTTATTCATCCACATGGAGAAGCCCTGAAGATGGATTTCTCGGCACACTCCCTGTAGGATATGGTGACGGAATCCCTCGCTCACTCAGCAACAAGCTGAAGGTGCTGATTAACGGTAATCTCTATTCCCAGGTGGGTAATGTGACGATGGATATGATGATGGTCTACCTTGGAAGTGAGAAATTGTCCGCAGGTGCTGATGTAACTATGTTAGGAAGCGAAGGATGGAATGCACACGACTGGGCAGATCATGCCGGTACGAATGTACACGAAATTCTTACAAATCTTACCAACCGTGTAGATAATCGATACGTTATGAAGTAAGCTTCAAGTGATTATTTTGGTTGTATAGATGATAACCGAATGTCGTAGTAAAGAGTGTTTTCCCTGTATACGGAATTAGGACTTCCGCTTGATACATTCCCGTAACCCATTTCAGGGGAAACAACGATAGTGCGTTTCTCGCCTTCACGCATTCCAAGCAGCCCGACTTTTAAACCTGGTGTATAAGTAAGCAGTATTGAATATTGAAATACGTTTTGAAAGCGCCCGGCATCTCTCATATTTAAATTAAGCGGGCTTTGTGATGCATTTGCAAATGAACTGAAAATAATTTCGCCTTCATCGGTACGGAGAGTTATAAATAGAGTAGCCTGATCGCGGTTGGTCAGATAAAAAGGACCAGTACCTTCTTCAAGAATGTAAACTTCCACTCCATCTTCAGGAGAAATCGGTTCAACTCCTTCTGTGTTGTAGGGTTCCGGAACGGTTGAAAAATCAGGAGGTGGAAAAAAATTATCATCGGTTCCGCACGAGACGATAACCAGGAATAATATTGAAATAACTACGGTAGTAGTGAATAGTGATTTATGCATGTAATGCGGTACAAATTGTTTAATCTGTTTTTGAATCAAGCCTTAACTCGGATAATTTGCCAGGATCCTGAAGTTGGAAATTATAATGATACATATCAATAATTTATACTTCGTTTAATATATTTTCTGCAAGTTATCTGTGTTAAAGGTAAAGCTATTTTTGGAATGTTTAAAACAGCTCTTCTTTTCAGTCTTTGTTTTCCTCCCCGGTAAACGCACGTTCCATCTCTTTCTTGCGACGTTTCATCGCAACTCGACTCAGGAAGATTGAAAACTGATAAAGCACAATGATCGGGATAGCGATCATGATCTGTGAAACGGGATCGGGAGGGGTGAGTACAGCTGCGAGCATAAGAGCTGCAATGATAGCGTGACGCCTGAATTTTTTCATGGTATCGGGGTCGAGCAAGCCCACTTTGGAGAGAAACCAGCTGATCACCGGCAACTGAAATATTATCCCGCAGGCCAGAGTCCAGACAGCCACAGACGTAAAATATTCGTTAACATCGAACTCGTTACGTATCATATCGTCAATAATAAACTGCGTGAAGAACTGTACTGCAAATGGTACAAGAATGAAGTAACCGAAAGAGATGCCCAGCAGAAAGAACGTTGTAATAAACATTGCGTTCAGAAATGTTTGAATCTTCTCACCGCTTTCAAGAGCAGGCTCAATAAATGCCCACATTTGAAAAATCATATAGGGCGAACCGATGATCAATCCAACAATTATGAGTGTTCCCCAATAGGTGAAAAACTGTCCGGGAAGCCTTCGGGAAATCATGTCCAGATCCACTGCATTGATCGGCATGATCTGGTACATAAAAAAGTCAGCTCTTGCGGGCCCCAGGATGAAATCTTTGATGAAAAAATCGGAAAAGAAAAAAGCAATAATGATTCCTCCGACAATTCCCGCAAGTCCTTTAATTAGTCTCCACCGGAGTTCTTCGAGATGATCCAGAAAAGACATTGCGGCAGTAGGATCCGATTTTGGAGCTTTTGCAGCAGGGAGGATCGATCCCATGATGCTTCGTTTTGAACTATCTGTAGATTCGCTCATTTAACAGCAAATTCCGGCAAATTATTCCGGATGATTTTAAGATTCAAATTATATAAAAAGTTCTGTTTCATAGCGCCAATAATATCCTCATCAACGTGGCACAACAATGTAAAGTACTCATCTTTGAGAATTGTAAAAACAATCAGGCAGTTATAAAGTCGTATAGCGGAAAATTTTTACACATCGCCTGAACATCACCTTTTACGGATGTAATTATCGATTCATCTCCGGGTTTTTGCAGAATAAGGTCGATCAATCGTACCACTTCTGAGAACTCATCTTCTTCAAAACCCCTGGTGGTTAGTGCGGGTGTACCGATACGTATTCCTGAGGTCACAAACGGGCTTTCCGTATCGAAAGGTACCATATTTTTATTTACCGTGATACCCGCTTTATCAAGAGATTCCTCAGCGATTTTACCGGTGAGCCCTTTGTTGCGCAGGTCCACAAGGATAAGGTGATTGTCGGTGCCGTCGCTTACCAGTTTGTATCCGCGGTTCATAAACTCTTCGGCCATTCTTTTAGCATTGGTTTTCACCTGTTTTTGATACGTTTTGAACTCTGGCTGAAGAGCTTCGCCAAACGCAACCGCTTTCGCGGCGATTACGTGCATAAGCGGGCCACCCTGCGATCCGGGGAAAACGGCCGAATCGAGTACTTCACTTACATTTTTTACACGGCCTGATTTGCTTGCAACCACACCAAGTTTGTTTTCACCATCATTACCTACCAGGATCATCCCTCCGCGGGGCCCTCTCAGCGTTTTATGCGTGGTGGTAGAGATCACATCAGACCAGGGCAGCGGGTCGTTCAGTTCGCCTGTGGCGATAAGTCCGGCAGTGTGAGCCATGTCCATCCAGAGAAACGCTCCCACTTCATCGGCAATCTCACGGAATACTTTGTAGTCAAAATCGCGCGGATAAGCGCTTGCCCCAATGGAAATCATTTTGGGTTTTACTTTTTTTGCTTTTTCAAGCACTTTATCCAGGTTGATGTGCCCGGTCTCTTTTTCTACACCATAAAATTCAGCATTGTAGGTGATCCCGGAAAAGTTGACTGGTGAGCCGTGAGTGAGGTGTCCGCCATGGGCAAGATCAAGGCCCAGCAGCGTTTCTCCCGGTTTCATAAAGGCAAGATATACAGCTGCATTGGCAGATGCCCCCGAGTGAGGCTGAACATTCACCCAATCGGCATTAAACAGTTTTTTTGCACGATTTCGAGCTAAATCTTCCACTTTGTCTACATGTTCACAGCCCCCGTAATACCGCTTTCCCGGATAACCTTCGGCATATTTATTGGTAAGAACAGAGCCCATTGCCTCTATAGTAGCCCTGGAAGCAAAATTTTCGGAAGCAATCAGCTCAAAATTGAGATTTTGCCGTTCAGTTTCCTGTTCCAGATAACCGTATAGCTCGGGATCATGGGTTTTCAGTGAATCCATATAAAATTATTTATCGGTTAATGTGTGAATTTTTTGAACGCGCCTTTCATGCCTGCCGCCCTCAAAACCGGCATCAAACCAGCTTTTCAGGATTTGTCTGATCTGTTCTTCATTCAGTTCGCGGCCGGGCAGACAGATAATATTTG
>SLGL01000269.1 GCA_007123785.1 Balneolaceae bacterium | reverse complement strand
TACCTCTAATACAAACGTGCGTTTTCGTGATGAGATCGCCGAAAATCATCAAATTGATGTTTACGTAGCTAATGAATTTATTCGGAATCATTTTGAAGGTTTTGGTTTTACCGGTTTTGGGCTAAACCCCAAACTTGGGCCAACTCCGGCTTCGATAACACCTGGAAGTCCAACAAATAATATGATTCCTACAGTGCCGGGTGGACAAAATTTTATTACCCAAAATACACTCTGGTCAGTTTTTGGTATTGCGGATTATTCATTTGATAACACCTACAACCTGAAAGCAACTCTTCGGCGCGACGGTTCCTCGCGTTTTGGTGTAGGAAATCAGTTTGCGTGGTTGTGGTCATTTGGTGCTTCATGGGTTGCGTCAAATGAAGATTTTATTTCCAATATCGATCCGATTTCGAGCCTCATTATTCGGGCAAGTTATGGCAAAACAGGTAATCAATTTGGTATTGATGATTATCAGAGTTTGGCAACATTTGCAACATCAAGTTTTGACGGGCAGCCAACCATTTTCCCGAATGTGCCTGGTAACCGGGACCTTCAGTGGGAAACGGCATATAAGCTGAATTTTGGTGTGGACTTTTCATTATTTGATGACAGACTGACCGGTTCGGTTGATCTCTACAATGATACTACTAAAGACCTGTTCATCGACCAGGAACTCTCACGCACATCCGGTTTTACAAACCTCGAGATCAATGCCGGTAGCATGAGAAACCGCGGAGTTGAGCTGAATATTGCAGGTGATGTGATCAGGACCAGTCGATCTGTACTGAACCTGAACTTCAATTATGCCTATAATTCCAATGAGATTACAGACCTTGGACAGGTTGATGAATTTGAATTGGGTACATCCATTATTCGTGAAGGCTTGCCTTTGGGTACTCATTATGTGGTAGAGTGGGCCGGAGTGGATCCAGCAACAGGAGCCCCGCTTTATGTAGATTTGGACGGTAATGTAACTACTCAGTTTTCCGATTCATTCGCAAAAGCAGAATTTGGAACGTGGATGCCTCATACTACCGGGGGTTTTGGCCTGGATTATTCATACAGAGGACTGGCGGTGAGAGCACAGTTTAACTACTCGTATGGTAACGACCTCTTTAATAACCAGTCATTTTTTACGGAAAATCACGGTTTTGCCCAGTTCAACCAGAGCAGGGTTATGCTGAATATGTGGCAACAGCCTGGTGATATTACCGAAATACAGTCCAATCAATATCCGCGTCAGTTTACTTCGAAAGATATTGATGATGCCTCTTATATTCGATTTCGAAATCTGATGGTTTCTTATACTGTCCCCGGAAGTATTTTCAACGATCAGGTTCGAAATGTGAGAGTATTTGTGCAGGGACAAAATTTACACACCTGGACCGCCTTTACCGGCTTTGACCCGGAAGATTACAATAATATTGCGCAATACGCATATCCGCTTCCAAGGATATTTACTGCCGGAATAGATATTAATTTCTAAAGAATATGATGATGAAAAATCTAAAACAGCTTATGGCGGCAGTTTTCGCTTTTGCTTTAATTGGATGTGAAAGCGAATTGAATTTGTCACCTTTCGACAAGATTGATGCAGAGGCGGCGTATCAAAACGCAAATGATTTGAATGCAGGCGCACTTGGAGCATATGGAACCATATCAGGCCAAAATATTTATAATATCAATGCCCTGATGACCGATAATCTTCGAAGAGCTTCAAGCAACACAGGACAGGGAATGCAGTTATTCAACCACAATGTGGTTTCCGGTGACGGAACTGCTTTAGGAGCATGGCAAAATGCCTATGTTGCGATCGATCGGATTAATCGCGTTATTGATGCCTCGAATAATATAGAGCCCGCTACAAATGCAGAAGCAGATCTTCTTAACAGAATTCGTGGTGAGATGCTCGGTTTGCGGGCCTGGCAGCATTTCGACATGTTCAGAATCTTTTCCAGTTACGGCCTGAACGGTAGTGATCTTGCAGTACCGTACATGTTACAGTCCGAAATTGGCAAGCCTGCCCGTACCACGAAAGATGAGTTTTTCAATTTACTGTTAAGTGATATCGACCAGGCCATTTCTTTACTTGGGCCGGCAGGTTTTCACAGCAACAGAAGGCTGAACCTGCACGCTGTTGAAGGCCTTCGTGCAAGAGTTGCTCTTTATCGCCAGGATTGGCCTGCGGCGATCCAATATGCCACACGCGTAATTGATGCATTAAACCTGACACCATACGATCAGTATGCCGGATTGTGGGACGACAGTAATCAGGGTGAGGTGGTTTTTAAACTTCCCCGAAATACAGCCAGTGATGGTGTTATTGAACTAACTGAGCGGGCCACAAACCCTGATATTTTCTTCTTTGCATCGAACGATCTTGTGAATCAATTCGATACGGAAGGAGATATTCGTTTTCAGACCTGGTTCGAAATTTTAGAGCCCGGACGGGTTCGTGTGATGAAATACAATCAGCGTCCCGGACAGAAAAATGTGGCTGATATAAAAATGCTGAGAGTTTCTGAAATGTATTTTATACGTGCTGAAGCGTATGCACAACCCGGTTCGCAGCAAAATCTTGAGGCGGCTGCATCTGATATAAATGCGATCAAGGAAGTTCGCTACCAAAATCCGGAAATGGTTGGTTTCAGCAGCAGTGAACAGGCTTTTACCGAAATTCGTGCAGAAAAAAGGCTTGAGTTTGTTTATGAGGGGCAC
>SLGL01000514.1 GCA_007123785.1 Balneolaceae bacterium | reverse complement strand
TGAACCAGCGGATGAAACCAGAAGAGCATCTGCGAGATCAGTACCGAGGCGTGAGTGATAAAATCTTTTTGTCGGATGTGGGTGAGTTCATGGCGAATTGCCAGGTTGCATTTCTCTTCATCATGCCGAAGAGTTTCTGGCAGTAAAATAACCGGTTTGCGGAAACCGAACGTAACCGGCACGATCGCTTCCTTTAAAAATGCAACACGAATCGGCCTGGAGTGAGAGCCTGCAAGCTGCCGGTTCACGGGGTCGAGATCACAGGCGTTTTGAATGGCTGTGAAAGAGAGAGTTCTTTTCAAGCGGTGCAAATGCAGCCATTGCATCAAAAATCGTCCCATTAAAAAGAGAATGCCGGTGGCAAACAGCAGAGCTGCAGCCGCATAACCGGTTTCAGCCAGAGTAAGCACCGAAGCTGACTCAGAGGGTGTGACTCCGATCTCAATCGGGGAGACAAACGTCACAATTTTCATCGTCTCTGCAGGAGTTTCGGGGAATAGCCACGAACCCACTCCCTGCATCAGTGCGAGAATCATCAGCCCGCAGGGCAGGGCAAAAATCAGGGCCAGCCGCCCGTGGTAGTGATACTGGGGATGCACGCTTTTAGCCGAGCGCAGCATGATCCAAACAGGGATGCTCACGATCGTCCAGATCAGCAGCGGCAGCCAGGCAAACTGAACGGCCTGTTCGGCGTACGAGGCAAGCTGAATAATCACATGTTCCATAATCATCACCACCCGTTTCTTCTGTTTTCATTTCCGGTACCGCCATAGGCAAATATGGCAAAGCCGCCCTCGGGAACATACTCAGATGGATCCTCCCCCGGTGTACCGTCCATAAGTCTGAAAAGGAAGGGAATTTCAAACTCAGAGCGTACCGCCTCATCACCTTTCATCGCCGGTTTGAAACGCAGCTTTTTAATCTCTCTTAAAACCTCTTCGTCAAGACCGCCTCCCAATGCGTTGACGATCTCCGGATTTTCCACTACTCCATTTTCTGTTACAATGAACTGAACCTTTAGCACTCCCTCAATGCCAGCCCTCCGGGCTTCCCGCGGATAACGGATACTGGTTTGCACCTCCCGTTTTCCTTCGATGAGTTCCGGTTTCTTTATATCACTGTCTATCGTTTCATTTGGCGGATCATTCAAACCCTGGCCATCCGTTTCCTGTGATTTCTGTGTTTCTTGATACGATTCCTCGCTCTGTGATATGCGAACCACAATCACGCCGTGACGCCCGGGGTCCCCGAACTTCTCAAGAGCCATTTCATCTTTATATACATTCACACTGATTATTCTGTTTTTATCGAGTGTGCTCTTTTGCCTGAGCTCTTCTTTATTTTTTTCAAAATCAGAAGGATCAGTCATAAAGAATGTAAATTTTTTATAGTCCACATTTTCCGTAACCGTACCCGTAACGTTTTTGAGGATAAAGCCATCATTCTGATGTGAAGCCGTATCGGGCTGGATACCGGTGAAGGTCATCGCCAGGGAAGTGCACAATAGTACTGCCGAAAACAGCCCGATGGAGGAGCGTTGCGGAGTCGGTTTGATCTGTTCATTTTGGGTAATCATTTCAATTCTCTTTTTAAGGTTGGATGATTCCTGAGCCATATTTACGGAAAGTTCGTTATTTACAGCGGGTAACGGCAGCAATTCCAAAAGGAGGGAAGCATATTTTTTCCTGGAAACAGCCTGGTCCGATAAAACCAGACTGTCGCACCGTATTTCCCGGTAATCGGTGATCTCTTTTTTGAGCAAGTGGACCAGCGGATGAAACCAGAAGAGCATCTGCGTAATCAAAACAGCGGCGTGGGTGATAAAATCTTTCTGGCGGATATGTATGAGTTCATGTCGAATAGCGAGGTTACACTTCTCTTCATCAGTCCGAAGAACGGACGGAAGTAAGATAACCGGCCTTCTAAACCCGAATGTGACCGGAACTACAGATTTGTCCAAAAAAGTGATGTGAATCTGTTTCTCATGATCAGCGGCAAGTTTTAAATTGGAGAGGTTGATCATCTTGTACTGCCCGATAGGGATGAGGCTGACCGTGAATTTCAACCGCCGTAATTGCAGCCATTGATATAAGAAACGGGCAAAAAGTAGAAGAAAACCGACCAGGAATACAGATGCAATCGTGGATAGAAAAATCTCTGTGCTGCTTACAGAGATAACTTCTGCTTCGGGGAAAATGGCACCGGAAGAAAAATCAAGCGGTGAGGAGAAAGAGACAATAGCCATACTTCCTGCTGCTGAATCCGGGAGAAAAACATTTCCTGCCCGTTTCAGTGCCATAAGGAAAATCAGACCGGCGGGGAGTGAAATCAGGATCGCAAGCCGCCCGTGGTAGTGATACTGGGGGTGCAGATTGACAGACAACTTCAGAATCAGCCAGATTATACCGGTTGCTGAGGTCCATATCAGGGTCGGAAACCAGGCAAAAATAAGTACTTGTTCGGTAAATGTTGCGATCTGTGTGATGAATGATTCCATCTGCTTAGTCTTCGAGCTTATTGATCATATTTTTGATCTCCTGCCGCTCCTCATCGGTCAGATTTTCGCTCTGAACCAGTGTCTGTACAAGATCTTTCGGTGAGCCCTGAAATACCTTGTCTACCAGCCGGTCGATCAGTTTAAAGCGGACATCTTTGGGCTGAATGGCTGCACTGTAAATGTAGCTACGCCCTTCCTTTCTGTATTTAAGGAAATTTTTGTCAGCCAGATTTTTCATAATCGTCATCACCGTAGTGTAGGCGATCTCGCGATACTCTTTAATTTTTTCCTGTACATCGGAAACAGAGGCTTCTCCGAGACTCCAGACATGATTCAGGATCTCCATTTCTGTTTCGCCGAGTGGATCGAGTGGTTTTCTCATGGGTTTTTATGTTGAAGTGTTTATTACTGCGTTAGTACTAATAAAATAGTAATTATTGACAATGTCAAGAGTTGATTTAAATTTTTGATTTCACCTGTAATATTCACCAAAAAACAGGAGTCTGACACAATCGGTGCGGTTCAAATTTTGTATCTTGTCTATTAACCGGAATTTAAACAAACTAACAAACAAGGTATTATAGGTTTTTATGTCATTATCTTTAACCGAACTTCGAGAGGCTGCAAATGAATTTGCAAAAGCCGGGGGAGACTCAACGCTTAATTATTTTAAAAAATCGTTCGACCTGGAGATCAAAGACGATGCATCGCCTGTAACCAATGCAGACCGAGAAGCCGAAACCATTATCCGCAAAAAAATAAATGAACATTTTCCCGGCCACGGTATTATCGGTGAGGAGTTCGGGGCAGAAAATGAGGAGAGTGAGATTGTCTGGGTTCTGGACCCGATTGACGGTACCAAATCTTTTATTCACGGTATTCCATTTTATACCACTTTGATCGGTATTTTAAAAAACAGGAAACCGGTAGCAGGAGTTATTTATGCACCCGCTTTGGATGAGATTGTTTCAGCGGCTGTGGGGCAGGGTTGCACCTATAACGGACGTCCGGCAAAGGTGAGAAAATGTGATTCTATTTCGGATGCAACTTTTTTAACAACAGATGTCAGATCATTTGATGAATATGGTTTCGGCAGATCATTCGAGGAACTATTGGGGAAGTGTCGAATACACAGAACCTGGGGTGATGCCTACGGACACATGCTGGTGGCAACCGGCCGTGCAGATATAATGATTGATGCAATATTAAACATTTGGGATGCAGCAGCGTTATTACCAGTTGTTACCGAAGCAGGAGGATCGTTTACTGATCTGAATGGAAAGGTTACAATAGAAACCGGTAATGCTATATCTTGCAATCGTTTACTGTCTGACGGAATTCTGAACTTTTTTAAAAAATAAATGTTTATGAGATTTATTAATTCTTTCACCCTTTTGATTCTTCTTTTATTTTGTGTGCATAATACACAGGCCCAGGGATGGGATTATGAAAAATTTCCCCGGCTTGATGTTGAGCTTCAGCATCTTGATGCTGATATCAGGATCAGTGAAGATGGTTTTATTGAAGGTGATGTACTTTACAATGCACGGTTCATGAGAAATCATACCGACAGTCTTGTTTTTCATGCAGCACGGATGAATATCATTTCCGTTTCCGTGAATGATGAAGTTCAGGAGTACAGAATGGATGACGATCGGCTGATTATCGAGCTTGAGGAAGAATTTTCAAGAAATGAAGTGATAAATATCAGAATCCAGTACGATACTTCACCCTCCTTTGGAGTACTCAGAAACGGTAATGGTACTATCTGGACTTCTTTACTGCCTAAATCGGTACGGCATTGGCTGCCTACATACGATCATCCGAGAGTGGCCTTTACAACGGATATCATTTTTACCCACCCCTCCGGTAAAACGATGATAGCAAGCGGGGTAAGGGGGCGCACGGAAGTACTCAGTGTTGATGAAGAACAAACTTCATTTGAATCTGCCAATCCGGTTCCGGTTACAGCCCTTTCATGGGCAACCGGTGAAGTAAACGAGGTTGCTTCTGCCACAGTTTCCGATTCCAGGATCTTTCTTTACTCAGAATCGGGTCAGGCCGATGAAGAATATCTGCAATCTGCATCCGGGGCATTCAGATCGGTTCTGAATGAACTGGGAGTGAGTTTTCCGTATCAGGATCTTCATATTGTGATGCTTGAGGAGGATTATTGGGAAACCAAACCATACGGTGCAGGTATGGTTTTTGTATATAAAAATAAAGATAATTTCAGACAGCAGATTCAGCGGGGAGTACTGGCACAATGGGCCGGCGTGTTGCTGAGAGAAGAACAGTGGAGTGATGCTGATGCAGTTCATCTGTTTCAGGCAGAACTTGCCAATCGTTTGTTTGAATTTGAATATATAACAGATTTAGAAGAGGGAACAGATCCATACGACCGGTTTTCGCAATATACACTTTCGTTATGGCAAAAAACTCTGATCGATAATCAAACGGGTTCACTGCAAGATCACCTTGAATACGTGAATGAGTTCCTCTTTTCGGGTGATAATATAATTTTGGGATGGCATGAATTTGCCTCGGCACTTTATGAAGAAACCGGTGTTCCATATTTCGATCGTTTGAGCACTGTAGAGATGGAAATTGAGCCAGAACAAGCCGAACAAATGACCGAATATATTGCACGCGTGGAGTGGACAGAAGGTGCCGATGCTGCGGAGATTCATTTTGAGTCGATCGGTACTCCTGTTGATGAGCTGGTTACTGTACGTGCAGAAGAGATTACAATCAATGATGTGCGAAGCCATGAATTAACTTTTTCCGGACAGAGTGACGGTGTAGTGATCAATGTTTCATCCGGGATAGAGAACATAAAGCTTTACGTGGAAGATAATGATGAACTCATAATACACGAAGAGAAACCATTTCTTTTCTGGATACATCAATTAAGGAACGATGAAGATTCGGGACGAAGAGCCGAAGCCGCTCGGGGGCTGGCACAGCTTTCAGATAACCCCGACTTGCAGCTTGCCCTGAATGATGTTCTGCAGATGGAGTCGAACCCGGAGGTATATGCTGAAATCTTACGTTCAATTTCAAGGATAACGGCAGGAGCTTCAGGTACGGATGAACGTTTTTTGCAATACTCCTCATCAAATCAGAATCCGCTTATTCAAAAAGCGGCGGTCGAAGCGCTGGCTTATTTCCGCGATAATGACCGTGTAATCAGCCGGCTTCGAACCATTATTGTTCAAACCAATGATGAAGAGATTCGCCGCGAAGCGATCCGTTCTCTTTACGAAGTCACTGATGGAGAACGCTTCAGTTCGCAGGTGGAATACCTGGTAACCCAGGAATCAGTTCTGAATGAAGTCGCCTTGCTGCTGGATCTGCTTGCTCAAAAAGGAGAGGCTGAAAATGCAGTGGAGTTCGCATCTACTTTTATTGATGAGGAGTTCCCGTTTGCAACACGAAAAGGTGCACTGGAAATAATGCTTCAATATGATGAATCTCCGTCCAACTGGCAGGAAAGGCTGCCTGAACTTCTCACGGACCGCCATCCGCGCATTCGGTACCAAGCAGCTCTGGCACTTGATAAACTGAGCAGCGAACAACGAAATGCCATCGTTGCCGACCGGATTGATGATGAATTTGATGAAAGGATCAGACAATTATTAGAGTAGAACCCGGTAAAACTATTACTGCCTGATCCATTTAAATATATCTTTAAAGCTGGCTGTGCTGCCGTAGCTTAAGATGCCCACTTTATAAATTTTTGAGCTCAGCCACATCGTTCCGGCAAAGGTTAATATCATCAATAAGATCGAGCTTCCGATCTGCCAGAACGGTACATCGGTAATAGCGATGCGGGTGATCATTAAAATGGGTGAGAAAAACGGAATAATGGAGCTTACCACAGAAAGAATACTATCCGGGCTGCGCCAGGTGTGGAACATGATAAAATAGGCGATCATGATCGGGATGGTAATTGGAAGCATGAGCTGCTGTGTGTCTGTATCAGAATCAGCTGCAGACCCGATGGCAGCAAAGAGGGAGCTGTAGAGCAGGTAGCCCAGGATAAAAAAGATAATGAAGTAGACGATCAGTGAGATTTCTACTGTAGGAAAATCGAGAAATGCGGGCAGTTCAGCTTCAGCCGCAGCCAAGTCTCCGCTTGCAGAAGCCGATGTTTCCATCAGGCTCATTGCCAATGGGCCTGCAATTGTGGTGAGGCCGGCAAAGGCGAGAATCCAGATAGTGAATTGAGTGATTGCCAATGCTCCCACACCGGCCATTTTCCCGGTAAGAAGTTCAATTGGCTTAACGGATGATGCAATTACCTCAACAATCCTGTTGGTTTTCTCTTCAATGACACCCCGCGTGATATAGCCACCATAACTGAAAATGGAGATAAAAATAATGATCCCCAAAAGCATCCCAACAAATGACAGGAAAATGGTGTCGTCATCCTCTTCTTCACCTTCCCGTGTTAAACGACGGGTGTCAAGATTAATTCGGGCCTCATAAATCTCTTGAATTTCTTCGGATACATCGGCTCGTCTGAGGCGTACTTCACGAATCACCTGCCGAAAATCCGATTCAACAGACATCAGGAACTCCATACCCCCGCTGCCGCGATAAATCAGCTCAGGGTTTCTGCGTTCGGTAATGTTCTCTTCCGTAATGACAATATAGCCGGTAATTCGATCTAGCTGAACCAGTGTGCGCAAGGAGTCGATTTCCAGGCCTGAATAATCCAGGTAACGCCGTTCATTTATTTCAATTAGCGGAGGTGCAACCTGGCCGGTTTCGTCCTTAATAGCCACTTCAAATGTGGATTCGCTTTCCCACACTGTAATGAAAACCATGATGCCTATTACTGCGGCAAATCCGACAGGTACGAGTATTGTGGCCCAGATAAATCCTTTACTTTTTACTCTTGTGATATACTCGCGCTTCAGGACGAGAAAAATTTGTCTCCAGCTCATACAGCAAGCTCCTGTTGTTTAATGTTGTCTTCTCCTACAGTAGAGATGAAAATTTCATTCAGAGATGGTTCAACAAGCTGAAATTTATGCACTTCAGTATTTTCCATTGCCTTTCGTAAAATATCCTGGTGATCCAGACCTTCCAGAATCCGTATCTCGGCAAAGTTGGTGGACCGGTTATTGATACGGACATTCTCAAGCTGATCCAGGAACGTGGGATCACCTTCAAATTCGATCAGTACGGTGTTTTTACCGAAATCTTTTTTTACTTTTCTGAGGTTTCCAGTAAGTACCACTTTTCCGTTGTTGAAGAGGCAGATATCATCACACATCTGCTCCACCTGTTCCATTCGGTGGGTGGAGAAAAGAATGGTTTTTCCTTTTTCACGAAGTTCTATGATGATTTCCTTTAAAAGTTCACTGTTGATGGGGTCGAGGCCGCTGAATGGTTCATCAAAAATGTAAATATCGGGATCGTGGACAATAGTGGCGATAAACTGGATTTTCTGGCTCATTCCTTTTGAAAGTTCGCCTACTGTTTTGGAATGCCAGTCGTAGGCTCCGAACCGTTTCAGCCAGTAGCGAATCTTTTCCCTTGCATCAGATGCTGTCAGTCCTTTCAATTGCGCAAGATAGATCAGCTGTTCTCCCACTTTCATCTTTTTGTACAGGCCTCGTTCTTCAGGCATGTAACCAATCCATCGCTGGGTTTTCGGTCCCGCTTTTACTCCGTTGATGAGAATTTCTCCCTCATCAGGCGGCATAATGAAGTTGATCATGCGGATGGTGGTGGTTTTGCCCGCCCCGTTTGGTCCTAAAAGCCCGAATATTCGGCCCCGTTCCACCTCGAATGAGACATTGTTCACCGCTACGGTCTTCCCAAATGTTTTACTAAGATTGTTTACATCGATTGTGGTCATGAATAATCTGTTTGTTTTTGCCCTACTTTAGAGGCTGTGAGAAAATTGATTTCCAAAGATAATGGACTTAAATAATTTAAGTGAGAAAAAGCTTGATTAGGTTTATTTTCACAGCCTCTTTAAAAGTGTATCAACGGTCTGAAAAATTGTTTACTATTAAAAACGAAATTTCTGGTACGTGTTGATCTGATTCCTGGTTTCATTCTTTTTGAGCGTTTTAAAAAAAAGAAAGCAACTTAAACTTCAAGCTGCTTTTATTTGTGATAATATCAGAGTATAAATTACTCACCAGGAAAATCCGGATTTTCAGTTATCCGGATACCGTCTTTCTTGAAGGCTTCAAGGTAGCTATGGATGCGTTTCCTTGCAAGGTCCAGATTTTCATTGTCCAGGTTGATATTGAGCAGGTCGATGAACCACGGTGGTTTCACGGAGTTTTCCATGTAGGTTTTTACAATTTCCCGTGAGATGGGCAGCGTGGTTCGTTTAGAGTTATCATGCACATCACGGTTGTCTGCTTCCAGAAGTTTTTGGTACTCTTCCTTCAGGAGCCTCTCAAACAATTTCGTATTAAAAAGATCTCCCGCTTTAATTCCGGTTTCACGATCGTTTTCAGTTAGTCTCGCTCCTTTATGAATCCACTCCCACAAAATACTGAGGCGAATTTCACCGGTTGCCATATCCTCCATCAGATAGAGGATATCCTCGTTTCCGAAGAAATCAGCCGGTTTCAGAGCAGCTGCCTGCATTCCCTGTAAAAAAGCATTTCCGTATTGAAGAGCTACACTCAGTAGATTCCGTGCCCCCCGGATGGATGTTGTGGCAGGCTCCAGCAGCACCAGGTCATCACCATCTTTTTCGGAATAGCCAAGAGGGGGGAAGGTTCTGCCCAGCTGGTTCTCTTCCTTTTTTTCTTCCCAAACCGGGCGAACAATGTGTACCATCTTCCAGTGAGCGACCCACTTCCCGCTGGCTCCTTCACGCTGTTCCCGTTCAGCGCCGGCCACCGCTTTTTTCATACTTGCCGAAACTCCTTCCTCCGAACCAACAGGAATATTGGGCTCCATACCGCCCTGCCAGAGAGCGTATTTACCATTACGATCCGGAGTATTAACGGCCCGGCGAACCCGGTCTTCATAAATACGCATGTAGCCGTATGTCATCGTTACATCTTCGATATTGGGATGGATAAATTCCGTATCCCAGGCCATTGCATCAGCAACGCTGTTAATGTAGTCCCACCGCCCGGTGTTGTAACCAACAAAATGTTTGCCGAGTACAGCACGAATTTCCATCAGATTAAAGGTCGCTTCGAGTTGTTCAACCAGAACATACACTTTGATGGTACCCGTTTCCAGGCCAAGATGTTTTTCAAGAACAGTAAGCAGTTGATTCCAGACAGCGGCCTCTTCGGCTGTTTGAATTTTGGGAAGATACAAAACAACAGAAGAATCTCTTTTTTGCAGTTCACGATGGTTATTCACCACGTAAAGGACAGTATCTGCGATAGAGGCGGCGAGAGCCTTGCCATTGATACGAACGTGTCGGTCATCGAGATGTAGTCCGCGTGCACGAAAAATTACAGTAGTAAAATCGAGCTGTTTTTTCCAGTCCCGGATGATGTCTCGCCCGAAAAATCCGTTTGCCCATTGGTTCATTCCTTTTGCCACAGTTTCTGCCGTTTTCAGGAAAACGGGGTCGCGGCGGATGGCCAGCTTCAGGTTACGCTGGTTGTCAAGAGACATGGATGAAATCTGGCCAAGGGCATCTTCTCCGTCAAACATCCAGCCGTCGGCCCCGGAAAGCAGTGCGTATGCCACGTTTCGGATACTGTTTTCTATCGGAGCATTCGGTTTGGCAGCAGGACCGGTTCCCTGTATCCATTGGCGTTGCAAGTCGTGCGGAATGTCAGAACCTGAAAAATTTCCTTCACGTGCATCTTTCACACGAATATCTGTACGCGGAATGATACTTTCCGGGTCGGTAAACCGGATTTTCTGCTTCTTTTTTTGCCTTTCAGTCCGTCGTTTCATTCGCTGCTGCATCACTTCTTTAATGGCATCGTTGATATGGTTCATCGATGCAAGAGCTTCAAGCACTTCGGGAGTGTAGATGTCTTTATATTCTTCCTTTA
>SLGL01000344.1 GCA_007123785.1 Balneolaceae bacterium | reverse complement strand
TTACAACATTTGATCCAGGAAGTTTCCAACCGAGCACCCGAGGTCGATTTCCAATACTCACTCAAACATTATGACAAGCCTGAGAAACACAGGCAATGAGAAAATAAAAAGAGTGTAGGCACGCGCGCTGTGTGCATAAACTAACCTCACACATTTCGAATATCACCTGCTTTGAACTAAGATCGTTATCACAATATAAACCTGCCCATAGCCTTACCCCATTCCAGGGTCAGTATAAAGTTCACAAACTTTTTACTTGATATTTTCCAAATCAACTTTAAATTGTAAGTACTGTAAATCAATCTCCGCACACAATGCGCCCTGGAGGTTCACATGCGCAGTTACCTCACAACCTATCTTCTTTTTGTGATATGCCTGGCAGCGTATCCCGGCATTTTGAGCGCCCAGTCAGTAATGCCAGCTTTCCTCGAGGGAAGAATTGTAGATGCCGAAACCGGTGAACCTCTACGTGGTGCTCATGTGTTTTTATCGGGCACTCAAATCGGCACAGTTACCAATCCTTCCGGCCGTTTTCAGCTTAACAGGATACCTGCTGGCTCTCATCGCCTGGTCGTTTCATTCATTGGGTATGAAAGAGACCCTGTTGATATGATTTTCAGAGCCGGTGAGCATAAAAATGTATACCAACGTCTGAAACCGGTCGTCTATGAAATGGACGAAATTTATGCAGGAAACCTCGACAACCGCTGGGAGCGCCACTTAGACCGCTTTAAACGTCTCTTTTTAGGAGAGTCCACCCTGGCAGATTCTACCACCATTGTCAACCCCGAAGTATTAAGGTTTGAGTCTCGCTGGTGGGGTCGGTTTACCGCTGAGGCTCTTGCTCCGCTGCAGATAGAAAACCGTGCCCTCGGATATCGGATCACCTATTATCTCGATGAATTTTTCCACTCCGGATCTCGCACACGATGGACAGGAGATCGCCATTTCGTGGAATTATCACCAGCTGACTCTACACAAGCTGCCTATTGGAAGGAAAACCGGGAAAAAGCGTTTGAAGGATCCCTTCGCCATTTCTTTCTTTCCCTGATGGATCACCGGCTTTCTGCTGAAGGTTTTTTACTCTATAGCCAAAGACAGAGTGTTCATGGTGATTTCAGACGAAACACCTTCAGGACAAATCCTGAACGCATTATTCAGGAAACGGGAGATGAACGATTTTTTGTTCTCAACTTCTCCGGCCGGCTTGAAATTATATATACAGAACAGGGTGAGGATTCACGCTATCCCCGCTGGAATCGTACAATCACAAGAGGGCCTGCACGGGTACAAACTTCTTACCTGCAGCTAAACAAACGCCCAATAACAATAGACCCTAATGGAGAAATTGTGGAAACCTACGGAGCTACCCGCTTTGGTTACTATTCATTCCAAAGAGTTGCCGATAAAACTCCAAAAGACTATCTGCCTGAAGAAACTTCACTGATCACTCTTACCCAGATAAATTCCGACCAGATACCGGAAAACAATTAATGTTGTTTCAAGGGGTTGTCATTGAAATCCGAAAAAGAAAACCGTGGCAGGATATATTCAAGGAAGGAAACCGCCCAGAGCTGGTCGGGACAGGCAAATATCTTTGCACTTTTGTTCTATCATGTCATACTTAGCCCGGAAATCTCAACAAGAAATTTTTTAGAACACAAAAAATGTATTTCAAATAAATATATATCAACAAGTGAGAACGTGTAAATATAATCTTCTGTGAGATGCCCGGGTTAGAAAAACGATCCATCACACGCACTTTTTCAACTGAGGAAGTTTTGTTATGACAAGATCGGGTACCAGGTTTTTGCAGCGTTCATCATCCCGCCTCCATTTCAGAGAGCGTTTATCACCGGCGAAAAGTGCTGTTTTCATCCCCATTTCGCGGGCAGGATACACATCCTTCAGCATATCATTGCCAATATAGAGAACATTTTCCGGACGTATGGAATGATCGAATCGATATAGTTTTTCGATGAAATTTTTATAAAAGATGAGCCCCGGTTTCTTACGTTTTTCCTCGAATGACCAGTGCAGGATTTCATCAGAAAAACCCATCCCGGAAAGTGATTGCCCGGTGAGTGCTTCCAGTACTACCGGTGTATAAAACTGTGAATTGGAAATAATGCCCTGCGGAAAGCCTTTCTCTTTAAAGTAGTGAAGCATCTCAACCACACCGGGCACCGGCCAGACAGGGTTCATTCGTGCCTCAAACTCCACAGAGAGCCGTTCCGAAACCGGCTTGTTTTTGTCGTATCCAATCAGACCATCTGCGTCCATTTTTTTCAGAACGGCTGTCCAAACTTCACGGATATCGGGCTCTGGATATTCGACACCCTGTTCTCGAAGCTCTTCAATCATCCCCTTAACAATTTGATTGTACGTCAAAAAACCTTCTGACCCAGCTTCGTTATTTTTGATCTTAATCCCTGAATTTTCAAATGTTTCGATCAGAATATCAGCATCAAAACTGCCATCATCTACACCGATGTCACCTACTCCGGAAAGAAAAAGAGTTCCGTAAAAATCGTATGCGAGAAGACGGATTCCGACAAGTTTCCTGAGCTTTGGACTGGTTCCTGTCTCCTGCGGCTCAAGTGGATTTGAAAGATCGATAAATCGTTTGTGCAGATCCGTTAATTCCATGATGTAAAGATTTCAGTTATTCCTCCCATACTCACACGCAAGGCCGGAATTTATATGAACCGGAGGCTTATTTCTTGAATTTCTTCCGGTACTCCTCAATCTCAATCATCGGCGGACGCTCTTCTTCTACAATCTCAATCAGGTTCTGTTCATACTGATCCTGCCGCGCCTGAAACTGACGCAGAATAGTTTCATGCTCGGCTTTCTCGATCACACCAAGTGCCCTGGCCCTTTTGATGAAGGTCTGTAAAATACCAAACGCCATTTTACCAAGTGCCTGTGTGGGCTTGTTTTCGTGAACTCGTTTATCAAGATCTGTCTGAGCAAATGCCTCAAGGCCGTATTTATGATAAACATCAATCAGATGCGATGTTTCCACTCCGTAGCCAATAGGAAATGCGATCTGTTCGAGTACTTCGCGCCGTACGGCATACTCACCCGAAAGCGGCTGAATCATCGCGGTAAGATCGGGGAAAAAGAGTGAAAAGAGAGGTCGAACTAAAATCTCGGTAACGCGTCCGCCGCCAGAGGCCCTTACATTACCAGAAAATGCGAGCGGACGATCATAAAATGCTTTCACATATTTCACCTCTTCGCGGTGGATCAGCGGAGCTACCAGCCCGTATACAAAACGGGGATGAATGTTGCTTATATCAGCATCCACATATACAATGATATCGCCCTTTAATTGATAAATGGCTTTCCAAAGGTTTTCGCCTTTGCCTCTTTTGGGTTCCAGGTTCGGTAAAATATCAGAAGCAAGATAGGTATCTGCCCCATAATTTTTTGCTACCTCAAGCGTGTTATCCTCTGAACCGGAGTCAATTACAGCGATCTCATCGATTAGTGGATAGCGTTCCATCAGTTCCGACCGGAATATAATAATCTCCTTGCCGATGGTTTTCTCCTCATTGAGAGTGGGCAGACACAGAGAAATGGTCAGATTCTTTTTCTTTTTGGCCTCAACCAGTTTCATGAGGTCCCAAAATTCCGAATGATGATAGGTGTTTTTGTTGATCCAGGATTGAAGATTACTCACAATATCCTCCGTCTACAGCTAAAATTGTTCCGATAAGCTGAGCCAACCCTTTATAAATCGGCTCAATCTGTATGGTTTCGTTTGTTTTTGAAGTTCGTTCACCCATGGTTAAACCAAGAGTAAGGGCGGGAATATTTTTGTCGATCAGTGCAGAAAGTTCCGATGTACTGGGTGCAAGACGCGGTTCAATATCAAGTGTTTCCATTACCGAGCGGGCACACTTGGTAAGCGGATGGGAATAAGGAATTCCGCCGGGGGTCCGTTTAGCGAAAATATCCAGCTCAACCTGGTCGCCGGTTTTTGATGATACCTCCAGAACGATATCATTAATAGTTTCACCTGCCCGCTCCACAACTTCTTGAGATTCCGATCGGACCTCAAATCCAAGTGTGGCATCTCGCGCGATGGTATTGAAGGAGGTTCCTCCCACAATGGATCCCATCACAATGCTTGTTCTCGGGCGTTTAGGCAGATGAATATCATTAATTTTGTTAATCACTTCGTTCAGTGTAAGAATAGCACTGGCATCACCAAACCGCGACCAATCGTAACTTTCGGGTACGCGGCAGGTAATCTCACCCCGGAGCATTCCGATAGAAGAATAGCTGAGCCTTCCAAGCTGCATCCCCTCAATACAGATGGCTCCTTTGATTGTGAATGGATTGTTATCCAAAAAGAAATGGATCCCCTCGAGATTCCCCCTGCCAAGGCTTTTAACACCGGCCAGCAGAACCAGGTCCCGGTTCAGTTCAACCTCCATATCTTCCAGGATATAGGGTAATGTCACAAGTGCAGCCAGGCCCAGGCTGTTATCTGCCACGCCAGGGCCGGTAATACTGTTACTCGAAACCTGCATTGTGTGATCGATTTTAGCAGAAAAAATAGTATCAGCGTGTGCATTGATCAGAATAGCTTCGCTGTTATCCTTGCCCGAGAGAACCCCAATTCCGTTTCCAGATCCATCTATGGAAGAGTCGGTCAGGCCGGCTTCATCAAACCGGTTCAGGATAAATTTAACCCTGCGGTTTTCATCGGAAGTGGGTGCCGGAATCTCACCGATCATCACCAGATTTGCAAGCAACACTTCCCGATATTTTTTAAGCTGTTCCTCTAAACCAGACAACTTTTTTTCGAGTGAAGTAATATCTTTCATGATTTAGTTAGTAAAAAATTGCAATTCAATCTCTTTTTAAAGATGTGAAAAAAGGTAACACTTATCACCTTTTCATCCCAATCTATTATTTTATTCATAAGCTGAAAACAAATAGAATTACAGATGAATTCCGGATTTACCTTAAGTTTCACCTGTACTTTTCTAACCTGGATACCTCAACAAGAAATTTTTTCCTCAGCATGGCTTCGTCTTGCTCTCCGTAGCTTTATGCGAAGGAGAACCATTTTAAATTCTGCCTTTTGCAAACAAAGCTGAGGGGAAAATGTCGCAGAAAAACAGGGTGTTCCCTTTGAAGCCTCCAAATTTGGATCATAAAGAACTACAAATCTATTAGTTACTTTAACTTAAACAAATTCATTTTGAGGTATCCGGGCTAAGTAACTCTCATTAAAAATATGAGAAAATTGGTTGTAATTACGCAATTAACATAAAAATTCTTTGGTTTTGATTCAGGTATTCTATTATCATTCCCAACATCTGCTGACAGTAAAAAATAACACCAACTTCAAACCGGCCTGCGCTAATGGACAAGAAAATCTTACTGAATGAATCAGATATCCCAACTCACTGGTACAACATTGTGGCGGACATGCCGAACAAACCCCGACCGCCCCTGAATCCCAAAACCGGACAGCCCGCAGGCCCCGATGATCTGAGCCCGATTTTTCCCATGGGTTTGATCCAGCAGGAAGTTTCTGCCGAGCAATACATCGAAATCCCAGATCAGGTAAGGGAAATATATAAATTATGGAGGCCGGCCCCTCTCTTCCGTGCCACCGGTCTTGAAAAAATGCTCGATACACCCGCAAAAATTTACTATAAATATGAGGGTGTTAGCCCGAGCGGATCTCACAAACCTAATACTGCCGTACCCCAGGCGTATTATAACAAACAGGAAGGCGTAAAAAACATCACCACAGAAACCGGAGCCGGGCAATGGGGAACCGCTCTCGCTTTTGCCTGTTCACAGTTTGGCCTCAATTGTGAGGTCTATATGGTACGGATAAGCTACGACCAGAAACCCTACCGAAAAGTGATGATGAACACATTTGGCGCTGAAGTGTTTCCGTCACCCAGTGACCGGACCCAGGCCGGTCGAAATATTTTAGCTGAAGACCCTGAAACGAGCGGAAGCCTCGGTATTGCCATTTCCGAAGCGATTGAAAGAGCCGTTATGGATGAACAAACCAAATATTCGCTCGGTTCAGTTCTGAATCATGTTCTTCTTCACCAAACGATTATCGGGCAGGAAACCATAAAACAACTTGAGTATGCGGGTGATTATCCTGATGTGGTGGTAGCCCCTCTTGGAGGCGGATCAAACTTTGCAGGAATCTCCTTCCCTTTTATCAAAAACAATCTTACCGATGGCAAGGCCACACGTTTTGTTGCTGTTGAACCAGCCTCCTGCCCAAAACTGACAAAGGGTAAGTTTATGTACGATCACGGGGATTCTGCCGGGTACACTCCCCTTCTGCCGATGTACACACTCGGCCATAATTTCAAACCGGCAGCTATCCACGCCGGCGGCCTGAGATACCACGGTGCCAGCGTACTTTGCAGCCAGTTGTTGAAAGACGAGCTGATTGAAGCAGTGGCGCTGCAACAACTGGAGTGTTTTGAAGCCGGAGTGCTTTTTGCTAAAGCTGAAGGAATTATTTCCGCGCCGGAAGCCACACACGCCGTCGCACAGGTGATTCGGGAGGCAAACCAGGCGAAGGAAGAAGGAACTGAAAAAACCATACTTTTCAATCTTTGTGGCCACGGTTTTGTGGATATGCTGGCTTATGAAGATTATTTTGCCGGTAAACTAAGCGACCACACAATCTCAGATGAGCTTCTTGAAAGCAATATCCGGCAAATTGAATCACTTCAGCCGGAATAATCTCATTCGTGTTAATGTCTTACTTTTTTCTTTGTTCCAAATTAATTTTCAATTACCACAAAAATCTCAATACTTGATACTCACTACTCACCTCGTCAGGTCGAGTGCCACAGAGTGATCCCCAAGGGCATCGCAGAAGTTGCAACTGCAGCGTCTGAATGAAGTCAAGACACTCTTAGCCCGCATTTCTCACACTAAAATTCTTGGTGAGAAATGCGGGTTAGGCAAACACCATCTGTGGATGTTCATAAAGGTTATTATCAAGTTCGATCTTAATGGTAACCCGGAAAATTTCTTTTTGGAAGACATTTTTTGATCTTATGTATCAAAATCTTTAAGAATCTCCTGAGCTACTTTGCGATTGTATTCAAATGCAAAATTCTTGTAGTTAATCATATCCACAATTGTACCAATGAAACAGAGGCCGGCTGTGATAAGATATAAAATGCCCATGCCGATATGGCCTACAAAAAACCGGTGAATACCCGCTACGCCAAATAATCCGATCAGCGCCAGAATAAGCAGTAAGATAGGATCCCGCCGCCTCGATCTGTAAATATTCGAGAAAATTTTTACTTTCTCATCCGGCATTTCTTCAATAATCCGACTGATATATTGTGATTCGTCCCCTTCCAGTTCAGGCAGAAGTTCAAATATTTTTTTCATGATATGTTTCTTTTTTGATGTTATAGTTTCGATAGAAAATGGTGGCGATTCTTCCCAAAATAATACCAACTGCAGGAATACCGGCCGGATGCATCTGCATGGAAGACCAAAAATCCCCTCTGAACAGAAATGCTACTGATCGCCCCAATCCGCACCCCGGACAAAATTCCAGTCCAGCTCTGTCAATGATACAGAACGATTCCGATGACACAAGTGGATTAAGCATAGCGACAGAAAAAAGTCCTGTCGCAAGTATCAACCATTCAAAGTGAAAAAAAAATAACTTTTTATACGAACGCCTCATCAACAGTTTTCTGTTTATCATTTACAGAACAGTTGTTTCATTCCTATTTTCCATAGTAAGGTTCATGAAACCTGAAAATTCATTACATTTCAATTCAAACATTCTGCCTTGCCCAAAAACAAGTCACTTCGCTTCAAATAAATGAAGTATTTATGAAATCAACAATACGTAAGTTTCTTCCAAAAAGTTGTTCTCTATTTATTCTGATATTCGCAGTATCCTGGAATAGCAACGCTCAGACCGCAGAAAGTGATACTCTTTCCATAGAACTGGATGAGATTCGGATTGAAGCAACTCATTCATCCGTGACAATCGGCCGGGCGCCTCTGTCGGTTAGTTATGTAACGCGAAGCGAGGCTGATATTACCGCACGGCCCGCTGCAACCATGGATGAACTCACCTTTACACTTCCCGGTGTCTGGATCAGTAATCGCGAAAACCACGCTCTTGGTGAACGCATGACCGTACGCGGCATGGGATGGCGCTCTCAGTTTGGTGTGCGGGGAATACAAGTTATTCTGGATGATATTCCGCTTACCGTCGCCGATGGTCAATCGGTGATGAACATGGTAGATCCAGCCATGGTGCAATCTCTTGAATTGTTAAGGGGGCCATCGGCCACATTCTGGGGAAACAGCAGTGGTGGTGTTTTATACATGAGAACCCAACCCCCGGCTGACTCTCCAAAACTGTTTTACCGCGGTTATATGGGTTCCTTCAATACCATGAAGCAGGAACTTCGATGGCACGATAACATTGGTGGTGTGCGGTGGAATGCCTACGGTTCCTATTTTGATACAGACGGTTACCGCGATTACAGTGCTGCTCAACTCATCAGAGGTGGTATTTCCGCCGGGTTTGAACCTGGTGAAAACTCGAGTGCAGTAGTGAGACTTACATACTCGGGAATGCCATTTGCAGAACATCCTGGTTCACTCTCGAGGGAAGATGCAGAAGAAAATCCTTCAATGGCCTGGCCTTTTAATGAAAATGTTCGTGCCGGTAAAGAGTTCCATCAGATAATGGGATCAGCCCGTTACATCCACGACTTTGAGAGCGGGCTTCTCTCTGTACTGGCACACGGTACGTATCGCGATTTAAACAACCCGCTTCCCGGGCCTTATATTACCGTTGACAGACTGGCTGGAGGCACACGTTCAACCTACGATTTTAACGATCTGCCATTTAGTCTTCAGGTTGGAGGTGAATTGAACTGGCAGCATGATGACAGACAGCAATTTAACAATCAGCAAGGGAGTCGCGGTGATGAAATGATTATTAATCAGATCGATAATGTTCGCAGCCAGGCACTCTTCGCAAAAGCAGTTTTTGATTTGAACCGGCTCTCATTAAGTTTAGGCCTGCGTGGTGACCGGATGGTTTTTTCGGTGGATGATTTCATCGAAAATAACGAAAGCAGTCGCACTTTCACAACTTTGAACCCAAGCGTCGGTTTAAACTACAACTTCGGAAACACCCGTTGGTTTGCTAACTTCAGCTCTTCGTTCGAATCACCCACTACAACCGAGTTCAAAAACAGGCTGGGTCCCGATGGTAATTTACTGTCCGGCTTTAATCCCGACCTGAATCCCGAACGGGCGTTGGGTTTCGAAAGCGGCTTGCGCGGTTTGTACCCTGCGCTGAATCTGGAATTCGACATTACTGGATTCGTACAGTTTGTTAGCGATCAAATTATCCAGGAACAAGAAATTGATGGTCAGGCAATTTTCAGTAATGGTGGTGATGCAGAACATTTTGGTATTGAAACCCATCTTCGGTTTCATCCGGTTGAAATCTTGTCACTGGAGCTAATGTACACCTGGATCAAGGCGCAATTTTCGGGGGGTGAATACGGTATGGGAGCAGCTTTTGAAGGTAACAAGCTTCCTGGTGTCGCTCCACACAGGTTTGGCTCGGTACTTTCTCTTCATGCCGGCAGCCACACAATCAGTGCAGATACCGAATGGATAAGTGAATACTATGCAGACAGTGCCAATGAAGCTGTCAACGATTCTTATTTGTTACTTAACAGCCGATGGTCTTTTACAGCACTCAACGCAGGTAATTGGAAAATTCAGCCATTCGTCGCAGTTTCGAATATCCTGAATACCCGTTATAATACATCAGTTGCAATAAACAATGCTTTCGGGCGCTATTTTGAACCCGGCAGTGCCCGAAGCATCCGTGCGGGATTTAGGATGGATCTGTTTTAAAATCTTCATAATATGAAGTTTTGTATTCACTTTATTTCATATATCCTGAACCATATTCATAAATCCCATCAAGGTTTGATAAACTCAAAAAACAGGATAATAAACCGTGTTCAAACTCTGCTAATTGGTTTTGCAAACCCTTCAAAGAAAATGCAATTCCTTGTTTTAGATACATAATTATTGAAATAAACAAACGTTTTTGTTGATTTTGTAAGTTTTATTGCTTAAAACATTCCTGCGAAGTATCTTAGCGCAAGATGGTTTTGATTTTATTCAAATAGTAATGGAATCAGGCTGTTGCGAACTATCAATGGGAACTTAGTTGGGATTTTTATTATGGAAAACCGTGAAGTAGGAACTGTTAAATGGTTTCATAATGGCAAAGGTTACGGATTTATCACAAGAGAAGGTGGTGAAGACGTTTTTGTTCACTATTCTGAAATTCAGAGCGATGGCTTTCGTAAACTTACCGAAGGAGAAAAAGTAGAGTTTACGCTTGCAGATAGTGAAAAAGGACTTCAGTCTAAAGAAGTTATTCAGATACAGTAAGTGTTAAGTCCGATTCGGGTTTTAATCATTCTGATTAAATCTTTTCTTTAACGAAATGCAGTGGCTTAAACACATTACCGTAGATTTAATAGCCACTCTTGTTGTAG
>SLGL01000013.1 GCA_007123785.1 Balneolaceae bacterium | reverse complement strand
AAGGCCCCACCCAGCGGATCCGGTCAAAGTTTTCAAGAGTAGGATCACCAAGGTATAGAATCACAAAACCTGCTGAAAAAAGACCGCCTACATATCCAAGCGCCCAACCAAAGCCCGAAATTTTACCCAAATCTTTTGGCGGCCCCAAACTTGGTAAAAATGATGCAATAAAATTTTCACCAATAGCATAGGCAAAATTTGATATGATGATCAGGATCACTCCTAAAACCACAAGGCCCGGCTCAACAAAATAGAGCAGAGTTGTGCTGATAATGGTTAATAGATAACTAAAAAATAAAAACCGTTTTTTCAGTGCCGAATAATCCATGATGGCACCAAACACAGGGCCGCTCAGCACCACAAGAAAATAGCTGGATCCAAGCGCAACACTCCAAAGCAGGTTGCCCAAGCGATAGTCCTGTTCACTATCTCCCACGATAACCGTGGTGAAAAGAACAGGAAAAATCACTGTGATAATCAGCAGAGTATAAGCCTGATTGGCAAAATCGAACATAGCCCACCCGAAAATCTCCTTTTTGGGTGCGCGGGGTATATCACTTCTGAATCGTTTCATAATTTTATTATTGCGCTCAGAGATAACAATTTTATGAGTAGGAATAAAGTTAAAATGCAGAAAAATCAGGAAGTATGGTTGGCGGATTCCTGTACATCTGCACCTGTATATGGTTTTTCATTAAAGTGCTGTTAATTTTTTATCTTTAGGATTAAAATAAAATCATAAGAAGATTCACTTGAGCCATGAAAAATATTGTATTAATTCCGGGGGACGGAATTGGAAAAGAGATTACAAAAGCGGTAACCGATATACTGGATGCCTCCGGGGCTAATTTACACTGGATCGAATGCAAAGCGGGAGAAAGCGCATATAAAGAGACGGGGAATCCGTTGCCCGAGGAGACAATTGAAGCCATAAAAAAACACAGAATTGTTTTAAAAGGACCATTAACTACACCAGTTGGCGCCGGTTTCAGATCGATTAATGTGGCTCTACGCCAAAAATTTAACCTCTACAGTAATATCCGGCCGGCAAAATCATTGCCAAACATCGAGAGTCCGTTCCGTGCTGTAGATATCGTACTCTTTCGGGAAAACACACAGGGATTATACTTCGGGAAAGAACACTGGGTGGATGGTGATACAAAAAATCATGCCGAAAGTATTGCAGTTGTAACCAGGGATGCAAGTGAGAAAATTATCACTGCAGCATTTGAGTATGCAAAAAAAAATAAACGAAAAAAAGTAACCCTGGTCCATAAAGCCAATATTTTAAAACTTACAACCGGCTTGTTTCTTGATATTGGCAAAGAGATAGCGGAAAATTATCCCGAAATTGAATTTCAGGATCTCATTGTGGACAACATGGCCATGCAGATGGTTCTCAGGCCACAGCAGTTCGATGTCATTGTAACCACAAATCTTTTCGGTGACATTCTCTCGGATCTTGCATCTGGCCTTGTTGGGGGGCTCGGGGTTACCGGAGCTGCCAATATTGGTGATGATGCAGCGATGTTTGAAGCGGTTCACGGCTCTGCACCCGACATTGCAGGAAAAGGCCTTGCAAACCCTACAGCTCTTCTCTTTTCGGCCCTTATGATGCTGGAATATCTGAATCAATACCGTACTGCGGAAAAAATTCGGTCTGCAGTGTACACAGTTTTGCAGGACCACAAAGAAGATTGCACAAAGGACATTGGCGGGCAAGGAACTACTGAATCCTATTCTGAAGCAATTTGTAAACTTTTGATAAATTAATTTCTGATAAAAATAAACCGTTTTAGGACACAGAAGGCCTTTATACACTTATTTTCTAAGCCAACTATGAATAATCACTCAATCTCTATTTCAAAAGGGCTTAAAAATCATTAACATCTAAACCATTATAGAGTGATTAACTCAATATGGTAAGGGGTAGATAAACGATATATGGATTCGGATTTCAAAATACTTATCGTTGAGGATGAACTGGTTTTACAGATGATGCTTGAGCATATGCTGAAAAAGATGGGGTTCAATCAATTCGATACAGCCACAAAAGGAAAAACTGCCATCGAAAAGTGCGACGAACAAGAGTTCGATCTGATTCTGATGGATATCATGCTTCAGGATCAGATAGATGGAATCGAGGCCTACCGGCAAATCTCAAAAAAGAAAAAAATTCCGGTTATTTACATCACTGGCAATACCGACCCACGAAATAAAGAAAGAGCCCAGGAAATTGGCTTTCACGATTACATTGGAAAGCCAATTACAATGTCTTATTTAAAATCTTCAATTAGCAAATTGGTGCCTTCTGACTGAATCGTCAATAAATCACCGATTTCTGAAATTTACAGATATCTGGACAGCACGTTCCCGGATTTCCTTCTGATGTAAACCGCACTATGCAACCGCATACAACTTCTCCTCCCTGAAATTGAGCAGCAACTCCAGGACCGGCGCCATCTCCTTCTCTTCCATTATGGCTGCCCGTAGTTTTTTCCCGTTTCGAATTCCCTTGAGATACTGGCCATAATGCTTCTTCATTATAATAACACCATATTTTTCTCCGTGATGAGCAACCGATAATCTCAATTGTTCAGCACATAGCTCCAAACGCTCGCGAATAGTTGGATCGGGCAAGAGTTCACCTGTTTCAAGATAATGGCGGGTTTGCTCAAATACCCAGGGATTTCCAATGGCGCCACGTCCGATCATTACGCCGTCTACACCAGTTTCATCAAACATCTTTTTGGCAAGCCGGGGCGAAGTTACATCTCCGTTCCCGATAATGGGAATCTCGAGCCCGGGAGTATTCTTCAGCATTTTGAGCCACTCCCATCGGGCATCACCTTTGTACTTCTGGCATCTTGTACGGGCATGAACGGTCAGAGCTTTAACCCCAACATTCTGAAGCATCATCCCGACCTCCTGAATGCGGATCGTCTTGTCATCCCATCCAAGCCGGGTTTTTACCGTAACCGGCAGGCCTCCTGCCGCATCTACAACGGTACCCGCCATTCGTTCCATCATGTCTAAATCTTTCAGACAAGCAGAACCGGCTCCCTTTTTTACAATTTTATAAACCGGACAGCCAAAATTAATGTCAACCAGATCGGGGTTATTGGCAACAGCAACTTTGGCAGCCCCTGACATCGCTTCTTCACGGCCGCCAAAAATCTGAATTCCGAACGGGCGTTCCACCTCTTCAAAATGCATTTTATGCAATGCAATGTCAGAATCTCGGATAATAGCCTCTGAGCTGATGAATTCCGTATACACGATATTTGCTCCCTTTTTTCTGCATATCTGCCGAAACGGAGAATCGGTCACATCTTCCATCGGAGCAAGAAACAGGGGGTTTTTACCGATGTCAATTTTTTCAATTTTCATATAAACAGATGACATTTTGCCTTCACAATTCATGCTGGTTTTCAGCCATTAAAAATAACAGTTTTTCCGTTTTACTTCTAAAGAGTTTAAAATTTGTCAAACAAAGCGCTTCCAGTTCTTTCTGTTAATGCTGCGGCCATAGACTCTTGATGAATTAACGTGTATATTATAGAGATAAACGAAATTTCTAATAAAACAGGAGCAAAAAATGTCACTTGCATTATCAAGTATTGAAGAACTTCTGGGGGAAGATGCAGACACACTGCTAAGTCACGTATGTAAAACCATCCCGAAAGAGAAACTACACATCCCGTCATCATCTTATGTTGATGACATTTGGTACCATTCAGATCGAAACAACCGAGTTCTCTACAACCTTCAAAGAATGCTGAATCACGGACGCCTTGGCGGAACCGGGTACCTCTCGATTTTACCTGTGGACCAGGGAATTGAGCACAGTGCAGGCGCATCCTTCGCCAAGAACCCGGCTTATTTCGATCCGGAAAACATTATTGAACTTGCCATTGAAGGAGGATGTAACGCTGTAGCATCTACTTTTGGTGTGCTGGGTGCATGTGCCAGAAAATATGCACATAAAATTCCTTTCCTGGTTAAAATTAACCACAACGAACTTCTCACCTTTCCGAACAAGTACGATCAGATTATGTTTGGCTCGATCGACAAAGCGTACAACATGGGTGCGGCCGCTGTTGGAGCAACCATCTACTTCGGATCTGATGAATCAACCCGACAGATCGTAGAAGTTGCCGAAGCGTTCGATTACGCACACGAACTGGGAATGGCTACTGTACTCTGGTGCTATACCCGAAACTCTGCATTCAAAGTAGACGGAACCGACTATCACTCTTCTGCCGATCTTACAGGCCAGGCTAATCATCTTGGTGTAACGATCGGGGCTGATATTGTTAAGCAAAAACTACCAACCAATAATGGCGGTTATCTTGCGCTGAACTCCGGAGATTCAAGCTACGGAAAACTGGACCAGCGAATTTATGATGAACTTACCTCCGACAATCCAATCGATCTGACCCGTTACCAGGTGGCTAACGGCTACATGGGACGTGCAGGACTGATCAACTCTGGCGGAGCTTCCGGCGATGATGATTTTGCCGATGCGGTTAAAACGGCTGTCGTTAACAAACGTGCAGGCGGTATGGGCCTTATCAGCGGACGTAAAGCATTCCAGCGGCCGATGGATGAAGGAGTTAAGCTTCTTAACTTTATCCAGGACGTGTACCTGAACGAAGAAATTACCATCGCGTAATTTCCAGGTTTATATTTTATGCCATGCTGAAGCCATTTACTGTTTTCAGCATGGCTTTTTTATTTTTGCCTGCCTCTCATTAAGTTAGACGAGCTAAGGAATTATAATCCATACATTTGCCTGATCGTATAAAAAATAACTCTGCCGGCCGGCCCTTAATATCATTTAAGTACCTTGCACTTTCCATAGGATTAAGTGTAGTTAGTATGGGGGTTGTCATCTACCTGACATATACACCCGGTGTCCTTGAGCATCTGGCCCCAAAGCGAATGCCCGGCCTGGTTCTGGCTATTTTTGTAACCTTTCTGAAGGTTTATTTTTCTGCTCTCAAAATCCGATTTCTGGCCGATAAAGTAATTAGTAAAATGGCAGCCATGCGGATTGCCCTCACCTGGGATTTTGCCTCTGCAATCACTCCCTCTACCATCGGAGGTGCACCGGTTGCCACCTTTGCAATGGCCCGTGAAGGCATCCAGCTTGGAAAATCATCAGCTATTGTTTTATACGGAGTGATGCTCGATCAGTTCTGGTATGCACTTGCTGTACCTATTCTGCTTATATCCGGCATCTATTTTCAGGTACTTCCCGAAGAGATCGGGCTGGTGGGAAATATTACCATGGTACTGATCTATGCGGGACTGCTCTCTTACGGAGCCTTACTTGCTTATGGCCTGTTAATCAATCCCGCAGCCATTAAAAAAACAGTAAATTTCGTCTTCCGGCTCCCCTTTCTCAGAAAATATTCCCAAAAAGTAAGTAAAGAAGCCGAAAACCTGGAAAGCTACTCCAAAGAACTGAGGAAAAAGTCATTTGGGTTTGTACTCAAAGCTTTTTTCCTTTCCACATTGAGCTGGCTCTGCCGGATTGCCATCCCCGTAATTGTAGTCCTCAGTCTTCTTCCGGCCAATGAAATTTTGCTGATTCTCAGAAGCCTTGCCATGAATCTTGCTTTCCTGGTCATTCCCACACCCGGTGGCTCAGGCGGAGTTGAAGGTTTATTCGCAATCTTTCTCGGACCGCTGATCGACCGCTCCGGATTCATTGGACTTGCAGTTTTTGTCTGGAGAATTATTACGTATTATTTCAGCATTGGTGTGGGTATTATCGCCATGTTGTGGTACGTAAACAAAACCGTTGCAAGTAAACTGGGGGATGAGTGAGAGCATATCCATCATTTTCTGATGGAATGTGAATTCGTTTCACAGAGCTCACGCAACAAAAAATATTTCATCTTAAACGCTTTGATTTGTGGCTAAACAACGAGTTCAGTTTGAATGCGGCAATTGCGGGCACCTCTCTGCAAAATGGCTGGGTGTGTGCCCATCTTGTAATGAGTGGAACACTTACTCGGAAGTGGTTCACAAAAAAGAGAGTTCCAAAAAACATAAAGTAGACATTTCCACAGTTGAAACGGGTGATGCCACAAGGCTTTCGGATGTAAAACCGAATCAAAACAGCGACCGGTTTTCAACCAACCTTGAAGAGCTTGATCGTGTTTTGGGGGGAGGTCTCGTACGAGGCTCCTTTTCTCTGCTCGGCGGAGATCCCGGCATCGGGAAGAGTACACTGATGCTGCAGGTTGCAAAAAAGTGTCCCGAAATGAAAATTCTATATATTGCCGGAGAGGAGTCGGCTTCTCAAATCAAACAGCGGGCGGGGCGTATCGGACTAATTGGAGATAATCTTTTTGTCAGCTCATCCACCCAAATTCAGCAAGTTGTGACACAGGCGCGAAAAATCAAACCCGATCTGCTGGTGATCGACTCCATTCAAACCGTTTTCAGCGAACAGCTTACCAGCCTTCCCGGCAGTGTGCAGCAGATCCGCGAGTGTTCAGCTATGCTTCAGCAGATTGCAAAAAAAGAGAACATTACTACAATGATGATCGGCCATGTCACCAAAGAGGGAGACATCGCCGGGCCCAGAATACTGGAACATATGGTAGATACAGTTCTGCACTTTGAAGGGGATAAAAATCATCTCTACAGGCTCCTCCGGTGTATCAAAAACCGATTCGGCCCTGCTCAGGAAGTGGGAGTGTTCGAAATGAAAGAGCACGGACTTGAAGAGGTTAGCAACCCCTCTGCCCTGTTCATGTCCGATACAGAAGCTGAAGTAAGCGGCAATGCCATCACCTGTATAATGGAAGGCACAAGGCCGATCCTCGTTGAAGTACAGGCGCTGGTTTCTCCAAGTAATTACGGAACCCCTCAGCGTACTTCAAGCGGTTTCGATCAGCGAAGACTCTCCCTGTTGATCGCTGTACTTGAAAAGCGCGGCGGACTGAGCCTCTCCGGTCAGGATGTATACCTGAATATCGCAGGCGGACTCAAAATTTCAGACACAGCAGCAGACCTGGCTGTACTTACGGCACTGGCATCCAGCCTGAACGATAAAGTGGTGAGCAAATCCCTGCTCTTTATCGGTGAAGTGGGCCTGGGTGGTGAATTAAGGAAGGTATCATTTGCAGAACAGCGCCTTCGTGAAGCTGCAAAAATGGGATTGAAAAAAGCTGTTCTGCCTAAACATACAGCCGTGAACCAGCATCTGTTAAAGCTGAGGCCAGCGGCATTTATCTCAGATCTTTTCTGATCCTGAAACTTTAGTAGTTTTCTCTCTGTCGCCTTCTCTCTTCGCGGACACTCTTCTTAAGAGCTTCTCTTCTTTCCTCAGATGGCTTGGTATACTGCTGCCGCTCCTTGTACTCGTTAAGGATTCGCGAACGCGTAACCATTTTCTTGAAACGGTTAATTGCGCGATCAATGCTTTCGTTATCTTTTACGTTAACTCCGATCATATATTTTATTAGGTTTGAAAATGTTGATAGACTCGTAATATAAAAATACTTTTCAATAATTAATAGTTCCCAGGTTTAATTTTTTCGCACTTACTTCAAGCCTCAATTCGGCATATCTTTATTTCTGATCACATCGAATACTCTGTGGAACGATAGTAACGAATGATCTCGACATACTATTTCACAAAACCGTTCTAACCCGCATTTCTCACCAAGAAATTTAGCTGTGGGCAAGGAACCTGAAACGGCTACGGTTCACAATCAAAGCCATGGAACACAAACCAAACTTTTGCCTATCTTACCGCCCTTACAAACCAAAACAGATATACACAGATTTTTTTATGGAACAAGCTATTTTGCACACCGAAAAAGGTGAAATGAAAATTGAACTTTATGCGGATGACGCACCTAACACGGTTGATAACTTTATCAAGCTCTCCAAAGAGGGATTTTATGACGGACTCATCTTTCACAGAGTGATACCAAACTTCATGGTTCAGACAGGCTGCCCCAAAGGAAACGGCACCGGCAACCCCGGCTACCGAATCGACTGCGAGCTCGATGGCGACAATCAGTACCACGACAGAGGAGTACTCTCTATGGCACATGCCGGCAGAAACACAGGCGGATCGCAATTTTTTATCTGCCACAACCGGGATAACACCGCCCATCTCGACCGAAATCACACAGTCTTCGGAAAAGTCGTTGAAGGAGTAGATATTGTAGATGATATCCGCCAGGGCGATGTAATCACCAAAATCGAAATTATCGATGAGAGCAAACCCGCTATCTCCTAACCCACTAACATAAACTCCATGCCGATCTTTCGGTTTTTAAAGCGCCGATGGCTACTCAGCAGGCCTTTTCCGGAGGATTGGCTGCGGGTGCTCGAACAGAAAATCCCGGTTTATAAAAGACTTCCGCAAAACCTCAAAGAAAAACTCAAACAGCGCATCACCATTTTTTTGGATGAAAAAAAGTTTGAGGGATGCGGTGGAATGGAAATGACCGACGAAAAACGCCTGATGATTGCCGCTTATGCATGCATTTTGATTCTTGAAGAGACATCAGACTACTATGGTGACCTTCAGTCCATCCTGGTCTACCCTGATGATTACGTGGCTCCTGTACACGACGAAGGAGAAGGCGGCATTGTATCGGTCGGGTATGAATCGCGCAAAGGAGAATACTGGGGCATGGGCAGCATTGTTCTTTCCTGGAAAGATATCGAGAGAAACCTCTACACCTACAAAGACGGACAGAACCTGATCTACCACGAATTTTCTCACCTCCTCGATGACCGCTACGGCTTAACGGCAGGAATCAGCGAAACCGGTGAGGCCATCCGCGATGATGAGTGGAGCCGTATCCTGGCAAAAACGTACCGAAGGCTCATCAAAAATTCCCGAATGGGACGAGGCCACCTTCTCGATCCATACGGGGCCCAACATCCCGCCGAACTTTTTTCCGTGGCAACCGAGGCGTTTTTCGAACAACCCGCTGAAGTAAAACGCTCACTTCCCGATCTCTACAACCTGTTCCGATCGTTTTACCAGCTTGATCCCGCATCGTGGTGATGGCTACTCTGATGTGCTGGCTTGGGGAGGTTAGACCGGATAACTCAAAGTAAATATGTTAAACGAAGTGTAAACATTTGATATATATTACTTTAATATCCAAATTTAGGAATTTCAAATAAAACACCTTTTTTTTGCGAGATTATCCCCTCAGCTATGTTGAATCTAAAATAGCTTTTTGGGATAAGAATCAAGGCCATCAAATAAATCCTGCAAATCAAGATTAAGACAAAAAGGCTACTTACTATGGACCATCATGAACACCATAATCACAACGATCATCACGATGGGCATGATCACAACCATGAGGATCACGGAGATCACGGCCACCATGAGCACCACAAACAGATGGTGGAGGATTTAAATTTAGATTCTGGTGGGTACACGCCTTAACGATTCCGATTCTGGCCCTTTCTCCAATGATCCAGGAGTTTCTGGGTGTGAATTGGCGGTTTGCCGGAGAGACCTGGATTTTAACCACACTGTCAACCGTTGTCTTTTTCTTTGGCGGCTGGCCGTTTCTCACAGGGCTGGTGGATGAACTGAAGAAAAAACAACCAGATGGAAACACTAAACGAACTCATTACCAACTGGTACCCGCTGCTGTTTCTCGTCAGTATGTGGGTTGCACTGGCCATCTGGGTATGGGCAAGCAGACGGAAAGCCCGGCTGGATATTGACAATGCCTCGAATCTGATTCTGGTACGACGGTATAGAAACGGACAGATTACAAAGAAAGAGTACGAAAAAAAGCGACAATGAACTCTTCCTACAATATTGAATGAAATCAAAATTCAGAGAACGTATGATCAATATATCAGAAATTACCTGTCCAAAATGCGGTTATTGCCCTCTACACCACCGGCACGATCGGACTTGTTGCCGCCTTTTGGTCCGGCCGGCAGGCGGTGGATACCGTCTCGGCCAGCAGATTGAAGAACTCGAACAGCGTCTCGCCGAATTCAGGGAAGATGTCGGACCGGAGGTTCATGATGATGGCTCGTGGACATGGCGAATCGGTGCCGGTGCTGATCAGGCAGTGGCTGAATCATTTTCTATTGATGGAGCAGAAGACTTTCAGGTATCCACCGCACGGAAAGACGGACGTACACACCTTGTGCTTACAGCCACCGATGAGCTGACATTCATCCACACCGGAAGAAACCTTGCCGCAATTGACGGACGTGCGGAAGTAAACCTTTCTGAGTTTGACGGTGATTTTCTGCTGATCCACCATTTCACCGACAGCGAAAATTACCAATTCATCCGGATTTCGGGATCAGAACTGCAGCAGGGGCAGATGATCAACAGGTCAGACAATCTGCTCGGTTCAGATTCCATCAACCGGGATGGTTGGAGCACATTCAGGGTCACCGCATCGGGCCGCAATTTTTACGGATATCAAAACGGGAATACTATTGTTCATACCCACGCGGATGAGATGGAGGCGGGTAAAAGCAGGTTTGCGATCTCGGGATCGGGTGTGTTGAAAGTCCGTCTAGAATTTAATTAGTGAATTCCTCCCCAACCCGGATTTCTCACCAAGAAATTTTTTTCTCAGCAAGGCGAAGCTGACATGGCAGCGGAAACGTACCTGAGTACGTTGAGCACGTCATTTTAGCTTCAACGCAGCTGAGGGACAAATTT
>SLGL01000023.1 GCA_007123785.1 Balneolaceae bacterium | reverse complement strand
GTAAAAGAGATTATGCCGGTTCATGTTATAGATATACCTCACCCAAATGTTACAATCGTTAAAAAATGCAATCCACTTCCCATAGAAATCGTAGTGAGGGGCTACCTTACAGGACATGCATGGAGAGTGTACAAATCTGGTATCAGGGATCTCTGTGGAGTTCAACTTCCACGAGGCATGAGAGAACACGAGCAATTCCCGGAACCTATCCTGACTCCGGCAACCAAAGCTACTGAGGGACATGATGAAGATATCTCCGAACAGGAAATTCTGAAACGTAAAATAATTAAACCCGACATTTGGGAAAAAATAAGAGATTATGCCTTTCAGCTATTTAATAAAGGTACTGAAATTGCCGCCAGCCAGGGCCTCATACTTGTTGATACCAAATACGAAATGGGTGTTTTTAACGGTGAACTTACCCTTATAGATGAAGTTCATACTTCTGACTCATCCCGTTATTTTTACAGTGATGGATATGAACGCCGACTTCGGGATGGTAAACCTCAGCGCCAGCTCTCCAAAGAGTTTTTACGCGAATGGCTGATGGATAAAGGGTTCCAGGGCAAGGAAGGACAAACTCCGCCTACCCTCCCCGATTCTTTCCGTTGGAGTATCTACCAGAGATATGCAGAACTATACGAAACACTGACCGGAGAAAAGTTTAAACCGGTAATCATAAAAGAGATTAACACGGAACTTTCTGAAATTTTCAAAAACTATTCGGATTAAACCCTTTCGAATCATTCTTATGCTCATCTTCCACACACTTCGCTCTTTTAAAGTATAATTCTCAGTTTAATAGATTATTATGATGTATGGATGAGCAAACAGGACGAGTTATTCAATCAACGGGCAAATGGTATATAGTGAACCTTGGCGATGAAACGATTGAATGCCGATTACCTGGAAAATTTCGCCTTGATAAACGCAAAGTGACCAATCCTGTTGCAGTAGGCGATCGTGTCAAAATTAAAGTGGAAGAAGATAAACGCGGTACCATCACCGAAATCCTGGAAAGAGAGAACTACATTCCAAGGCAGGCAACACGCAACCGGCGCGGAGAACAGATTTTAGTATCGAATATAGACCGAGCCTGGGCATTTCAATCCATCAAACAGCCTAAACTGAATCCCGGATTTATAGACCGCTTTCTGGTCACCTGCGAAGCGTATGAAGTTCCCGCAGGCGTTGTTATTAATAAAATGGACCTGGCTAATAAAAATGCATCCCGCTATGCCGACGAAATTACCGAAATGTATCAATCCATCGGTTACCCTGTAGCGCAAACCTCCATTCTTGACAATACATCGATCCGGGAGTTTGCAGCGGCACTGAAAGATCAAATTTCCGTATTCATCGGCCCATCAGGAGTTGGAAAATCGAGTCTCTTGAACGCTATCGATCCGGATCTAAACCTGAAAGTGGGCGAAATTTCATCCTACTCTCAGAAGGGAAAGCATACCACAACCTTTGCAAAACTTGTGCCATTAAAAGACGGAGGATACATTGTAGACACCCCGGGAATTCGGGAATTTGGCGTGGTTAACATTGAAAAAAGCGAACTCTCTCTCTATTTTCCCGAAATGATGGAACCTCGCCAGAACTGTAAATTCTACAACTGTACTCACTATCATGAACCGAACTGTGGAGTGGTTGAAGCTTACAAGGACGGCCTGATCGCTGCAGAACGGTATAATTCTTATCTCAATATTTTAGAATCGCTCGAAATATAAACTCAGGACGAAAGAAAACAGTCATATCTTTTTTATTCAAAATTTTTTCTGTGAGCGAAGTGATTTCTGTGAATCAAAATCCGGGTTAAGCAAGTTTTTCTACAGTAGTTTTAATATAGCAGAACCGTTTTTGGGGTAGAATCACCCAAAGGAAAATTTCGCTTTGTACTCAAAATAAATTGAGCATTCCCCGGGATCTCTGGCACTCGAAGCGCAATGCTTTACTGAGCACTGGTTGAAATTTCAAACTTTATATGGTGTTTACTGATATACCTCAGATAAAACCAATCAATTACAAACAGCTGACTTATTCTGGATTTAATGAGCCTCAAGCCAGTTATCGGCAAGGCCCATATCCACATCGAGGGGAACGGCCAGTTCAAAGGCGTTTTCCATCAGCTCTTTAATACGATTGGGAACTTCTTCTTTTTCTTCTTCTGAAATCTCAAAAACCAGTTCATCATGAACCTGGAGAAGCATTCGTGATTTCAGAGTTTCCTTCTCCAGATAGTTGTGGATCTCTATCATCGCCAGTTTGATAATATCGGCCGCTGTTCCCTGAATCGGCATATTGATTGCCGTTCGTTCGGCAAATCCGCGCACATTCCAGTTTCTTGAGTTAATATCAGGGATATAGCGCCGCCGCCCAAGTAGAGTGGCCACATAGCCGTTCTCTTTTGCAAATACCACCGTTTCATCAATATATTTTTTGATGCCGGGAAAGCGCTCAAAATACTGATCAATCATCTCCTTGCCTTCCGCATTGCTGATGCCCAGCCGTGATGCCAGACCGTATGCACTCACTCCGTAGGGTATCCCAAAATTCACCTCTTTCGCTTTACGGCGATGATTTGGTGTTACATCATTGATTGAATCCAGTTCAAAAATCTCTTTCGCAGTGCGTGCGTGAATATCTTGCCCGTTCTTAAATGCTTCAATCATGTTTTCGTCCTCAGATATCGATGCAATCACCCGCAATTCGACCTGTGAGTAATCGGCTGCCAATATTTTAAAACCCGATTCCGGCACAAACGCCTTGCGGATTTCCCGTCCCCGTTCTGTTCGGATAGGGATATTTTGAAGGTTGGGATTAGAAGAGGAGAGCCGGCCTGTAGCCGCTACAGTCTGGTTAAAATCAGTGTGGATCCGCCCGGTTTTTTTATTCACCAGTTTGGGAAGAGAATCCACATAGGTAGATCGAAGTTTACTCAGGCTCCTGTAATCAAGAACCAGCGAAGGAACTTCGTACTCGACAGCTAACTTCGATAGTACACTTTCTGAGGTGGAAAACTGACCGGTTTTGGTTTTTTTGCCGGCCGGAAGTTTCATTTTTTCGAACAGTACATGCCCAAGCTGCTGAGGTGAATTCAGATTAAACTCCTCGCCCGTTTTTTCAAAAATGGTTTTCTCCAGACTTATCAGGTCACTGGCAAGTTCCCGGGAAAAACCTTCAAGCATTTCCGTATCAATATGCACTCCATTTAATTCCATTTTTGAGAGAACATCAATCAGAGGGAACTCCAGAGTTTCTGCAATTTCCAGCAAATCATCTTCTTTCAGCTTCTTTTTCAAAATCTTAAAAAGACGATAGGTGATGTCTGCATCTTCACAGGCATAATCTTTAATCTCTTTGTAGGGGATATCGGCCATCGACTTTTGCGTCCGGCCTTTACCAATCAGCTTTTCGATGGGAATAGGCTCATAATCAAGATATTTTTTAGCGAGGCTGTCCATCTTCAGTCGTTGTGATGAATCAATCAGGTAACCTGCCACCATTGTATCAAAAACCGGGCCTTTAAGCTCAATTCCCGCTGCATCAAGAATCAGTCTGTCAAATTTATAGTTATGCGCTATTTTTGTTATCTGCTCATTTCCCAGCAGCGGTTCCAGTAATTTACCTGCCTCGTCCTCGCTTAGGGCATCTTCCACATTCACGGGGATGTACCACGCCGATTCTTCTTGCGCACAAAGAGCAATTCCCACCATCTTAGCAGTAACCGGGTCGGGCCCGTCAGTTTCCGTGTCAAAACAAATTTCGGAAGCATTCTGCAGCTGTTTGACCACTGCTTTAATTTCATCTTTTGACACCGCGAGTTCGTAAGAAACCGTATCTTTGTTGAACCCACCTGATTCCGCCTCTGTTACTCCGGATTCATAGTCCCCGCCAAAAAGCTGCCCTTGTCCGCCGGGCTCTTCACCAAGATATTTTCTTGTGAGAGTGCGAAATTCCATTCGTTTAAAAAACAGGCCCAGGTTTTTCTTGTCGGGACCTTTCCATTCGAGTTCTTCCCAGGCTTCAACATCCGGCACATCGGTTTTGATCGTTACCATCTCTTTTGCGTGCAGGGCCTGTTCGCTATATTCCTTGAGCCCTTCCCTGTACCGTTTCGATTTCATATTGGGAGCATCCTCAATCGCTTTCTCCAGCGTACCATATTTGTTAATCAATTTTGGCGCACCCTTCTTTCCGATCCCTTTCACACCGGGAATATTATCTGAACTGTCTCCGATAATCGCCAAAACATCGATCACTTGTTCAGGATATACATCGAAATACTCTTTCACTCCTTCCCTGTCGATGATAATAAAACCACCATTTTTATTATCCGGTTTCACCATCGTGATATGCTCATCCACAAGCTGCATAAAATCTTTATCCGGGGTTACCAGAAATACATTCACATCTTCGGCCTGAGCATTAAAGGCAATCGTTCCGATGATGTCATCAGCCTCAAAACCATCCTGCTCAATATTTTTGATTCCGAACTTTTCCAGCATCTCTTTGATCAATGGAATGCCGATAGTCAGTTCTTCTGGCTGTGGCGGACGGTTAGCCTTGTACTCTTCATCCATATCATGACGGAAAGTGGGTGCATGCGTATCCCACGCCACAGCAATATGGGTTGGTTCCTCCTCTTCAAGTAGTTTTCCCAGTGTATTGGCAAATCCGAGAATCGGACCTGTTGGAACCCCCTCCGAATTTTTAAGTCTGCTGTTGATAAATGCAAAGTGCGCTCTGTAAGCAAGCGCCATTCCGTCGAGAAGGTAAAGTTTTTTCTTTTTTGACATAGATTTCTTTTTTGGCCTCAGTTTCTCTGTTGCCTCTTTTCAGGTCAACTGGTTATTGTCTTTAACCCGGACTTCTAACCAGGTGATTTTTCCCACAGCAAAGCGAAGACAAAAATGGCATCGGAAACGTACCTGCGTACGTTGAGCAAGCTATTTTATATTCAACGAAGCTGAAGGGTAAATGTCGCAGAAAAACAAGGTGTTTTATTCGAAGACCCAAAATTGGATCATAAAGTAATATATAACAATTTCTTACACTTAGAATAATATATCTACTGTGAGAAATCCGGGTTAATTCTTTATCTACATTATTCACAAAATGAATTGATTGGTGAATAATACAGGTTTGAATTATTTTCTGAGCCGAACGATATGGATATTGGCAGGAAGTGTCAACGAAAACGAAAAAAGGATAACTCCTGAATTTGATATTCACTTTCATCCCTAATTGTCTATTTTTAATCCTTCGCTGAGCGGCTTCATTTTACTTTCAGTCTGAAGCCTTATAAAAAAAATCATCATGAAATCATTTCGGTTTTGGGATCATAACTGGACACTTGCTCTGACTGCACCTGTTCTGCTTGCCCTTTCATTCCCTCCATTTAATGCATCTGTTTTACAAATTCCTGCGTTCATATTACTGATTCGGCTCACTCTGCTTTGTGACACGAAACGCCAGGTCATTTTATATGCCTATCCTTCCTTTGTTCTCTGGAATCTTTTTTCCACCTACTGGCTAATGATGGCAACCTTCGCAGGTGGTGCGGCGGCTATTCTTGCCAACGCCGCAATAATGCTTGTTCCTCTTCTGATAATTCGGAGTCTTTTTTTATCGGGACTGAACCGGATTGCAGCTTCTTTTTTCGTTGCCTCAGTTTGGGTCAGTTACGAATTTCTCCACCACAATTGGGACCTGGCCTGGCCCTGGCTCACGCTCGGTAACGGATGGTCTAACCTGACCGGAGTTATTCAATATATATCGGTTACCGGTGTTCTTGGAATTTCTTTTTGGGTAGTATTTTCGGCTGCTTTGTTTTATTCCTATATCTCGAAACCAGAAAAACCGTTACTTGTCACTGCAATAACCGTGTTTTTTACTGTTCCGCTCCTTTCTGTGCTGTCGATGAACATCTTTAGCCAAAATGAGGGTGATCCGGTTGAAGTGGCCATCGTTCAGCCCAACTCCGACTCATATATCCGTTTTGGCGGCCTCCCGTCACTGGATGCATTGCTTGATAAATTGCTTATTATGTCTGATGAAGCCAGAACCGAGAATACCGATATTATCATCTGGCCCGAAAACGCAATTGATTCATCACTTCCTGTCAACAGCCCCTACTTTCAACGAATGCGCGACTCCCTTGAAGTCTGGGATACAAAACTGATTACAGGTGCCGGACTGGTTGAATTCTTTCAGGAAGAAAATCGGCCGCAGGTAACCCGTACCATGCAGGATGGTCGACATTATAAAGTCTACAACGCTGCTCTTTTCCTTCAACCCGCAGAACAAACAGAAGTTTACAGAAAAGGCCAATTGGTACCCATCGTAGAGCGTTTTCCTTTTTTAAACTTTTTCCATTCAATTGACCATTTCGGCTGGGTCGACTGGGGCAATCTGATGGGATATGGCCTCGGAACCACCGCCAACAACTTTGATGTTAATGGCGCCCGCACACCTGCGCTTATCTGTTACGATTCTGTTTTCCCCGGCTGGGTGAACCGTTTTGTGGATAACGGTGCCAATTTTTTGACGATTGTTACTAACGACGGATGGTGGGGAGATTCACATGGCCACACTCAGCACTTTGCATTTGCCCGGCTTCGCGCCATCGAACATCGGATGTGGATTGCACGCTCGGCTAATAATGGAATCAGCGGGATTATTTCACCCGACGGAAAAGTGCAGGTAGAAACCGAATACTGGACCGAAGATGCATTTTCATTTACCATCTACACGAACAACCAACCCACATTTTACAGCCGTTTCGGAAACTTGATTGGATATTTGAGTCTGATATCTGCATTTTTAGGAGTTGTTCTCATTACTTATCGAAAAAAATAACCTGGCTGGTACAAACTCGATCACTTTAAAAAAATCATGAAAGCAATCTGCTCATTGCTCAGCCTTTTCATTGCCATTTTGGTGATAATTTCTTGTTCAAGTGGCGAAAGAACTGAAAATTTACAAAGCAAACCGGGTTACCTGCTTTTTTTTGAAGCACTATCCGCAGAATGCGGTAATGCTTACCCAGGGGATGTGATTGTTCAGCCTGAAACACTAAATATGTTCAAAGAAGCTGATAAAATGGTGATGCATGTGAAGGAATGCACGGAAAATAGAATTTACATCCCTTTCCATCGTCAAAACGAAGATACCGGTGAGTGGAACAGCTCCCGTACATGGATTATCACATTGCATGAAGACGGACTTGAACTTCGTCATGATCACCGACGGCCCGATGGCTCCGAAGAAAATGAAACTATGTACGGTGGTTACTCAGTAGAAGATGGGAACGAAAACGTTCAGCGGTTTCAGTCTCTGCCGGGCACCGAAGACGCTGGTGGCGAATTTCGCGGCTGGAAAATTGAATATTTTTCCGGAGAACACTTTACCTATGGCACCATTTGGGGGGATGAGTGGAATTTAATGATCGAGTTTGATCTCAGTGAACCCATTGATGAACCGCCTGCACCCTGGGGTTATGAATAAACATCTGGAAACCACACATAATCAGTGAAAGAATACCTAATAAGGATAACTTATACTGTTCTTAATCAGCTCATTTACCTTAGCCTGGATATCTCACCAAGAGATTTTTTCTTTAGCAAGGCGAAGATAAAATAGCAGCGGAAACGTACATGAATACGTTGAGCATGCCATTTTGCATTCAACGCAGCTGAGAGGAAAATGTCGCATAAAAACAAGCTGTTTTTTTAAAAAAGCCCGAATTATGTTACTTAAGAATATTAATATCATAAATTTACATTATGTATCATATATTCTCTGTGAGATATACGGGTTAGAAGTAACGTTTGAGAATTCCTTTATAGTAATCAATTCTGCGATCACGGAAAAAAGGCCAGATTTGCCGGTGTTTTTCGATAATGCTAAAATCAATCTCCGAAGTGATTATCTCTTCTTCCTCCCCTCCGGCAGCAAGCATTTCACCGAAAGGCCCGCAGATAAATGAACTTCCCCAAAATCTGGTACCTCCCTCTTCTCCAGTACGGTTGATGCTCGCCACATAACACCCGTTGGCGATGGCATGGCTCTGCTGAATTGTTTTCCAGGCATTCATAAACTCCCGTTTTTCTGTATCACTCTCCTCGGGAAGTGTCCCGATAGCGGTGGGATAAATTAGAATATCGGCTCCTTTCATTGCTGTAATTCGTGCTGCTTCGGGAAACCACTGGTCCCAGCAGATCAATGTTCCGATTTTTCCGCAGCTTGTATCAAATACCCTGAAGCCGAGATCTCCGGGAGTAAAGTAATATTTTTCATAAAAGCCGGGATCATCGGGAATATGCATCTTCCGGTAGATACCCGGAATAGTACCATCCTTCTCAATGACCACCAGCGTGTTGAAATAGACACCCGCTGCTTTTTTTTCAAACAACGGAAGTAAAATAACCACACCAAGCTGTTTTGCCAGTTTTGTAAATTGATCTGTTGCTGGCCCCGGAACCGGTTCAGCCCACTCAAAAAACCGCTGATCAACCTCACGGCAAAAGTAGGTTGTATCGAAAAGCTCCTGTAAAGCAATAAGCTGTGCTCCATTACCGGCGGCCTGAGCAATCAGATTTTCGACCTTTTCTCTGTTTTCAGGAGGTGATTCGCTGCATGAATATTGAAGTAATGAAACGGTAACGGCAGACATTTGATTTATCTTTTTGAAGTTTATAACGGAATACAGAGTAATTGAATAATAATCAGTGACTGAAACCTTAGCATAACAATCAGCTAAAAGGTAACGAGCAGTGCGTTTCCATCAAATAAAATATACCGGATTAACACTATGTATTGATCTGATCAGACTTCAAATACGTTGAATAAAATTATAACTTTTGCTTGATGTATCTTGCTGATGGAAATAGCGATAAAATCAAGCAACTATTAATTGAGAATACTTCAGGCTTAAAGTTTCAAAAAAAAATAAAATGAGCATCACATATAATAACCAGCCTAAGAGTACATTCGGCCTTCAATATCTCGGATTAAATAAGACTGATTCCACCCTCTGGAACCTGAACCCTTCACAACTCTATGAACAAGCAATTCTTAACAAAGAGGCTGTTCTGACAGACAAAATGGCGCTTCGGGTATTGACCGGAAAGTATACCGGGCGTTCACCTGAAGACCGCTTCATAGTGGATGAACCCTCTACAAACGGTAAGATCGACTGGAACGAAATCAACCAGCCTGTTTCGCCCGAAGTGTTCATCAATCTTCATAGTAAAATGGTGAATTATCTTGATGGTAAAAAACTATACGTGAAAGACCTCTACTGCGGTGCCGATCCTAACTATCAGCTGAATGTGCGGGTGGTCAGTGAAGTGGCTTACCATGCTCTTTTTTCGCACAACATGTTCATTAATCCAACTGACGAAGAGCTGAAAAATCATAAACCGGGTTTTACCGTTTTGGCCGCACCCAACTTCAAAGCTGATCCGGAAAAGGATGGTACTCGAACCAGTACATTTATCCTTTGTAATCTCGAGAAAAATATCATTCTGATTGGTGGCACTCTCTACTCCGGGGAAGTAAAGAAAGGAATTTTCTCCGTGATGAACTACCTGCTTCCGCAAAAAAACATCATGCCGATGCACTGCTCTGCCAACATGGATCAAAATAGAAAAACTGCCATATATTTCGGATTATCGGGAACCGGCAAAACCACAATATCAGCCGATTCAGATAAGATTCTGATTGGTGACGACGAACACGGCTGGAGTGAAAACGGTATCTTCAATTTCGAAGGAGGCTGTTATGCCAAAACAATTCATCTTTCTCCCGAAAACGAAGCTGAGATTTATCAAACCACACAGATGCCGGGTACCATACTCGAAAATGTGGTTCTCGATAAAAACCGCCAACCTGACTTTGATGACGACAGTCTCACGCAAAACACTCGCTGTGCCTATCCTATTTCATATATCCCGAATGCAAGCGAAAAAGGAATAGGAGGACATCCGGAAAATATTATCTTTCTCACTGCCGATGCTTTTGGGGTACTCCCTCCTATTTCCAAACTAACCCCCGATCAGGCGATGTACCACTTTATCAGCGGATACACTGCAAAAATTGCCGGTACCGAACGGGGAGTGAATGAACCACAAGCCACCTTTTCAGCCTGTTTTGGTTCGCCGTTCATGCCGCTACATCCAACGGTTTATGCAGAACTTCTGGCTGAAAAAATACGAAAGCACAACTCCAGAGTCTGGCTCGTAAATACAGGATGGACAGGTGGCATGCACGGTATAGGCAAGCGGATGGACCTGCCTCACACACGAAGAATGCTCAGTGAAGCAATTGATGGTAATCTGGATGAGGTAAGTTATTACACCGAGCCGGTATTTGGCCTACGGATCCCTGAAAATATTGAAGGTGTGCCGAAAAAAATTCTGCGTCCGCGAAACACCTGGCAGGATAAAGAAGCCTACGACCGAAAAGCTGCACAGCTTGCGAAAATGTTCCAGCAAAATTTTGAACGCTTTTCTAAAAAAGCCAGTAAAGAGCTATTAGCTGCCGGCCCTGTGGATTGATCTTAAACATCAGGGACTATGAATATCCGGAGTACTTAGCCCGGATTTCTCACAGTAATTTATATGAACATCACATATGTTATTGATATATATATGTTTGAAATCCGTTATTTGTGTTATAAAAAAATGCAGAGTGT
>SLGL01000277.1 GCA_007123785.1 Balneolaceae bacterium | reverse complement strand
TCCGTAACAGTGGATAGCCTGAAGAGGGTATTCACTCAAACTTACCTTGATCTTAACATTCCGGAATTTAAACTCCGGGTGATGCAAGCAGATAGTCTTATCCACGAATTTCCGGTTCGCGTAGGCCGTAATGAGAGCAGGTACCTGGCTATGGCTGGGCGGGTTTTAAATCTGCAAACACGTACAGGTGAAGGCACAATCGTGAGGCATGCAAAAAATCCAGCGTTTATCAATCCTGTTAATAATCGCAGATATCACGTTACACGGCGCGATGACGAAGTTGTGACGAGTCTTCCCAACATTCCCTGGCTCGAAACCGAAATCGATGGTGTTCGCCACGGACAGCTAATTCATCCCACAACAAACATCGAAACGCTGGGCAAAGCCTATTCCAATGGTTGTATCGGTACCTCTGAAGCAGCCGGATGGTATCTCTATTATTACGCACCAATTGGCACGCGCATAACCATCCGGTATGACCTGGACATCGTAGATGAAGAAGGAAACTCCATCAAATTGCCGAACATTTACAACCTGTAAATGATGCGTCTTGTGCAGGCATCATACAACACTTTTTATTTTCCTCTTTCAGGTAGTTAATCCGAGTCCGGAATCATTGTGAAAGAAAGATTGTCCACTATATCGACGCCGGGTGTGGTGTCAATTTCAAATTTCAAAGATTTATGCTTTGAAACGGCATTGATCTGGTGCAATTGTTCAGGGACGATTTCGGCGCGGTACCGTCCCGGAGGCAGCTCCTTGGCGTAGAATATCCCGCCGGAAAATGTGGTTACTGTTTTTTTAAAATGGTTATCCTGCCTCAGCAGATATTCCATCTTATATCGTTTGTCTGAAAATTGTGTGTGCCACCGGATGCAGATCCCCTGATGGCCCCCTGTTAATCGCCGCCAAGCAGCTCGGCATCACCCCTTAAAAAATAGTTGTAGCTGTTGGTACGGTCAGTATTTAACGTCGCACTGAATCTGTAATCGAATTGTACAGTGGTATGGCTGCTTTTCCCTGAATTGTGAGTGGGGACAGGGCAAATATCAGTAAAATTAACTGACGGATACACGATTGCCCGAACCTTTTGAGAGATCTGCAGCCGATACAACCATGATTTGGATTCATTACGGGGTTATCTCTTAATCGATCCGGCTTCTTTAAACATTCAAGAGCTGATGGTTCAAATATCAGGTCCGATTCAATCAGCATTACATCCTCTGCAATGGAGTGCCTTGCAAGCCAAAGAGAATACACATTATTTGTTGAATAGAAAACTTTCTGTATCGAGATCAGCAACAGAGCATCTAAGTTATACACTTTATGAAAAATCTGACAACGATGAAAATTCTCTGGTTATCGTTTTTTTGATGGTTGCCCCGTCAGGAGTATGATTTGATGACATCTCAGGCTGGCATCGATGTCTGCAGGAGTGGAGGATTTTCGATAAAACTTCAGATTCTTATCAGCCCGAACAACAAATTGACCACCGGTTTGATACAATTTATAAAGTCTCTGGAAATCCAGATTAAGCACAAAAATACTCTACATGATTCGACAGAAGTAAAAGCTGATTTAGCACCTGCGTCAGAATGTCATCAAAGCCAATATAATCGATGTATCAGATTGAGGCTGTTTATTATGGCCCATGTTCACTCATCTCACCCCCGAAAGGTAAGCGTAAACATAGTTCCCTCATTAATTTTGCTATCTACCGTAATTCGTCCGCCCAGGTTTGTTATGTGATTGTACACAAGGTAAAGACCAATTCCCTTGCTGTCTTTGTTCTCGTGGAAGGTTTGATTCAGGCCAAACACATTATCATGTTGTTTTTCACTGTCAAATCCGATTCCGTTATCTGAAAAGGTAAGTTGCTTTTTTCCATTTGTGATCATGGTTTTTATTGTGATAACAGGATCACGGTCCGGATGGGCATATTTAATAGAATTTGTGATCAGGTTTAGAAAAATACTCTCTAAATACTTTGGGTTAAAATTAACGGTCTCATAAGCACTCAGGTCGATCTGAAAAGATGTAGTTGAATTTTTTATTAATGAGTCAATTGTGAGCCTTATGGAATCGATCACATCCATGATATTAACATCAACCAGGTTAATTAATCGTGGATCTTGATTGTTGAGGCCATCCACATATTCATCCAGTGTCTCTTTAATATTCTCTGTTGATTTCTTTAGTAAATTCAGTAACATACGCGTTTCCTTATCAGTGATACTGGATATGTCCATCAAACTAAATATGGTAATTAAATTACTTACAGGCCCTCGGAGATCATGAGAATTAGTGTAGTTGAGTTTTCGCAGATGGTTATTGGTGTTGCTTAATTCCGAAAGAAGCATATTTCGTTCTTCTTCATGTCTCTTTTTATGGGTGATGTTTTTTGCAATAGCATAAATCAATTTTTCATCTTCAACAGGTATTGAGGTCCAGGCAAACCAAACAACATCGCCCTGTTTTGTGATATAGCGGTTTTCAAAATTTGTGAGAGGTTTACCATGCAGGATAGGGGCACGGGATCTTCGGGTGATATCTTTGTCATCCGGATGTTGAAAATAACTAATAGGCTTAGACAGGAGTTCTTCCTCAGTATAATTTAAAACTTTACATACGGCGGGATTAATCTTTCTGAAATATCCGTCAAAGCCGGCAATACAGAGTAAATCGTGAGATAAATCGAAAAAAGGAGCTAAGGAAAAGTCCGTTTGAACTTCAATCGCTTTGCCGTTATTCATGACCATTATTTTTCAGTTCTGATTTCACCCGCTAACCCGGATTTCGT
>SLGL01000439.1 GCA_007123785.1 Balneolaceae bacterium | reverse complement strand
AAAGCCCTCTCCATGGCGGGTGACCACGAAAAAGCGATCCAAATTCTGAACAAAGCGGAAAAACACCTCAACAATACCATTATCCAGACCGCCCTTGGAGACAGCTACAAGGCACTGGAACGGTTTGAGGAAGCCGAACAGGCCTACGTGCTGGCCGGCCACATGCTGCCCGACCGTTTTTACCCGAAATACCTGCTGGCAACCCTCTATGAAGAAACCGGGCAATGGAAGAAGGCGGTTCTCCTGGCCATGGAGCTGGTGAGCAAGGAACCGAAAGTAGAATCCACAGCGGTTCGCGAAATCAAGCACGAGATGGCACTGCTTCTGGAGCGTGCTGAGGAGAGGGGAGTGGTTGAGTAAAAGTGAGAAGTGAAAAGTGAAAAGTGAAAAGTGAAAAGTTGGAGCATGTGATAGTTCTGAAATGTAAGGTAAAAAAACCTTGAAATACCGGTGATGCATAAAATATGACACATAGATTTGCTAAAATTTCAGTGTGGTTCCGGGTTTGGATTGCCGCCTTTGTTTGCTTTCTGCTGCTTCTGGGGTGTTCACCATCTTATGAAGGTATACCGGAGCCGGTGGTCTCCAACTTAAAAACAATGCAGTATGGAGGCGCTTGGCTGCATGCGATCCGGGCCTATCAACAGGAGGAAGATACCCTGAAACTGAAAAGCCTGTACTTTTTGCTGGAACACATGGACAGCCATTATACCCTCTCCCGGAATCCTCAAACCGGTGAAGTTCATGTGGAATGGGATACAGAAACCCTCCATCCGGACGATGTGATTCCTCACGTCGATCAGATTACTGAGGTTGTACGGACTCCACTCCAGCGGGGCGAGATCGATTTCGGCATCTATCTCGAGTATATTCTCCCTTACCGCATTGCCTGGGAGCCGGTTACACCCTGGCTTGCCCGTGCAAGGGAACAATATGCCTGGGTGGCAGACAGCACAACATCCGGATTTTCGATTGAAAACATGGTAACCATCTGCAGTATGGTAAACGATGATATGGCCGAAGGATTCCGGTTTGGAACTCCTCCATTCAATGCCTGTATGGCTTCATGGGAGCAATTGCTGGAAGATAAAACAGGAGACTGTTACACAATGACCCAACTGGTGGCGTATCCGCTGAGGGCGCTTGGACTGCCTGTATCTGTTGACTTCATTTCAACCTGGGGTGATGCAAATGGAGGTGGCCATGCCTGGAATGCACTTATTACCGGCTCAGAAGAACGGGTTCCGTTTATGGGATGTGAAAAGAACCCGCCTGATTATGATCCATTTTTAATAGAAACAGAAGAAAGGAGACCGCCCATAATATTCCGGAAAATATTTTCGTCAAATCCTCAAAGCCTGCCTTATCACAGTCGCATACAGGAAGGAGATCCGGCACCCGGATATCTTCTGGACGATAACATGATCGATGTGACAGACCAATATCTCAAGACAGCCACGGTAAGACTGGCTGCAAATCAGCTCAGAGAATCTAATCAGCTTGTATATCTGTCCACATTTTCCAATGGCAACTGGGAACCTGTATTTTGGCCAGAACAGACCGGAGCAGAATTTGTTTTCAAAAAAATGACCACCGGTCTGTTGTACCTGCCGGTCTTGTACCATGAGCCCGGCCAGGCAGATCCTGTTGGTTCTCCCTTTATTTTAAATGAAAACGGGGCCATGACATCCCTGATCCCCGATAAGGCACAAACCGTGGATATAAACATCCGTTATACACAATCAAAAGCAATGGATGAGCTGGATGTTTTTTCAAGAGGTCTGGAAGGAGAGGAGTTTGCAGCTGCTATGGCGGATGTACAGCATGACAGGGTCAGAAGTACGCCGGAGCCAATCGGTTGGCACCTTTATTACTGGGACGAGGGCCATGACTGGAAACATACAGCAATGCAAACATATGAAGATGGAGAGCTGATTTTCGAAAATATTCCCTCTGGTGCTTTGTACCGGCTATTACCGGAAGGGCAAACCGCCTGGAACGACCGGCCTTTTACATATGAAGATGATAAGCAGACGTGGTGGTGAAAAACCTCATACGTTTCGGCTCCAACGAATTCTGGACCGACCTGGCGATTGTTGTGATCTGGGGCCTGGGCACGAATTTAACGCTGATTCTTTTGTTGATGGGGATTTGGGAAAGGGATCGTGTTGAGTAGTGAGTATCAAGTATTGAGTATCAGGTAGTGAGATTGTAGCCCGGGTCGCCGACCCGGAGTACCTGCCTTTTCAGACCTTCCCCATTCCCCATTAACGCCTGCTTAAACAGGAAAGTAGTCAAATTTGGGTACTTCCCTTCCTTTTGAATGTATTTTGAAGGAAGAGGTTACTTTTCTTCGCAAATTTAAATCGAACTCAGGTATCCGGTCATTTGGTAAAGACCCGAGGGATTGGTAAACTGTATAAGATTTTTCGATCATTTTATTTCGTCGTATATGTCTCAGGATCCATTCAAAATCGACCGCAAAGCCTTCTCGGTTGTTTCTTTAGAAGAACAAGAGAAAGAAGAGAAGTCCTATTGGTGGGATAAAACTCCGTATGAACGCCTACAGGCCCTGGAAACCACAAGACAAATCATCTATGGCTACACTTCCGTTACCGAACGACTTCAAAGAGTTTATGAAGTTGTTAAACGTTCATCTAGTCAGATATTTGTTGATCGGTGGTTATGCATAAAAGTACCACGGTTATGTTCGGGCAACAGCAGAAATTAACTAACGAACACACCAATTCCCACATCTCATTACAAATGTTCAAAATCATCAAGTTCCTTAAATCTGCCGGCAGCTTTT
>SLGL01000333.1 GCA_007123785.1 Balneolaceae bacterium | reverse complement strand
TGAACGGTCGGAAATGGACGGATGGAAGACTGCTCAAAAATCATATCGTCAATCTCAATGTCATCGGAATTGAAGAGATAACTGAGGCCAAACCATGGTTTTATAAAAAGATTTGGTGTTATAGAAAACTTGTACCCAACATTCAATCCTGCCCCGAATTGCATAACGGTGGATTGTCCGCCTGTTTTATCGAGTCTGAACCTGGAAGAGGTAAGATCGGCTCCGACCCCGGCATAGAAACCTTTTTGGGTCCCTGAAAAGAAGTAATCAGCTTTTACTCCGGCTCCCCATACATACTGATTAAAATCATCGTTGCCATGAAAAGATTCCGGTACTTCAATACCAAAAAGGCCAAGATCGTATCGAATATGATTCGTGTTTAACCCTCCGTGAACAGAAAAACCGTTGAAAATATACGCGATTGGGTCAGCTTCAATGTCTATGCTTTGGGACAGGCATTTACTGGCTCCGGTAAAGAAAAGAAGAAAAAGAATGAAGAAGAAATTGGCTCGTTTCATAAGTATAACATTTGTTTTGATTAAAAAGTGAATCGCTGCTGTGCGATCTTTTTCAATCCGATGTTATGGGAATAGGAAAACAGAAGCGTTCGACTTTACCAGCATAGGGTGCTGTTTCGGCGAAGTCGTACCAATTGATGATCTCCGAACCTTAAACCCGTAGCTGACGGTTTCTGTAGTCGGACGGAGTAAGTCCTGTAAATTTACGGAAGGCAGTGTTAAATGAACTTTTTGAATTGAAACCGGCATCCATTGCAATGGCAAGTATGGTGTAATTTGCCCAGGCAGGATCGGCGAGGTTTTTGCAAACCTGCTTAACACGAAATTCGTTAACGTAATCGAAAAAATTCTTACCAAGGTGCTCGTTAATTATCCGGGAGATCAGATATTGAGGTATGCCGGAAATTTCTGATAAGCCGGCGAGAGAGAGGTCGCTATCGCGGTAAACTTTCTCATTCTTCATGATATCATTAAGCTGATGGAGTAACTGCTGTTCTTTCTCCAGATGACCGTTATGGGTTATTTTCTCTTTACTGAATCGAATATTTCCCAAAAAAAGGTCCAGTTCAGAGTCAGCTTTCCAGGCGATATAGTCCCTGTCTCCGAATATCTTGGGCCGCGTGAGAGCAGTGTAGCCGAGGATATAAATGAGTGCTGCAATTACAATGCCCATGATGAAATTGGCCAGAATAGTATCGAACAGCCCGGCAGCAGAGAGTGAAAAAACAACTACAGAAAGAGCACCGGTAATCAGAAGCATTGCGGTAAGACGACGAAGCCAGAAAAGGTCGGTTTCCTGAAAGTCAGGAGCAAGGCCTTTTACTTGTTCGGGATGAAGAATCAACAGATAGTAAACCCAAGCAAAGTAACCGAAAACATGCAGAACTTTCGCAAGGTTCAGCAGGCTGTCAAAACCTGAAGAGGCAATGGCAACCTCCACCCATTCAATTTTTATCCCGGCAGGAGAGAGATAAAAAGGGATTAAAAAGATGATATAAATACAAAAAGGCAGGAGATGGAGCCATTGCACGGCGGGTACTTTTCCAAGCCGCATTGCCGTGACATAGAAAAGCATTGCCGGCCCGAGGATTAAAACAAAGGGTACACCGATGCGAATAAGGTGTGGCAAGGTTTGGTAGAGTCCGGTAGCACCAAGCCCGGCTCCGAGTATGATCACACTGAAGGCAAAAATCAGAAAAGAGAGCGCCTGGTTGGGCACTTGGTTTTCTGTTGGATAGCCGTTCAGAAGAAGAACTAAAAATAACCCTTGCAACCCCGCAATCAGATGTATATAACCAATGATAGTTATCCATAAGCCAGTTTCCATAGCTTGAATTTAAACATTGATGGTATTAAACTATACGCCGTTTAGAGATTAGGGCAGTTACATCTATTCAAATTTTATAGTCCCAAAATTTTCATAGTCATGGAAGTTTCTTTCGTATGGCTGCCAGGTCCAGTGGGTAGGGCCATGGTCATAATCAATCCGGTAAAAATTAGCACGCCACTCGGTTCCCGATTCGGGGAAAATATTTTTCAGTGGCCGAAGCAGCTCAAACGGGATAAAAAACTCTGCCCGCCATGCTGAAATCTCCGCACCGCTCTCTTTTGGTCCGCCCTGTACAGATGTTTTATGTCGTGTTTTCCGGTCATCTCTGTAGCTGTTATCAAACGGTATCCAGTGTGAGAGTTCACCATCCGTATTGGTGACAAGAAGTGGCAGTTCGTAGTTGAGAGGAGAAAGCTCATATTCAAAATAAACCGGCTGGCTCTCATCGGGCCAGAGAAATACCTCAACTACATCTTCCCGCCAGAGTTCTTCAAAATGCGAATCAAATGTTGCGTTCAGGATCTCATCATCGTTATGAAAAAGAAAGTATAGTCCGGTGTCGGAGTACAAAATTTTAAGTTTTGAAGACCATCCATCCACACTATCCAAATTAGATCGCTGTGTAAGCTCTATCCACTCGGTTTGATTCCATTCAGTGGCGGTTCCTTCTCCATTAATTTCAAAATCAGAGGTTTTTTTGATGGTGACTGATTCCGGTGATTGAGCGTTAGCCTGCATGGATTTTGTGTCTTTGATGTTGAAGGAAATCATAAAAATGATGAACAGAAAAGCCGAAAGATTTTTCATAGAATTAGAAACAGTTTATTCAATTTTTGACTGAGCAGTGACTTGCAATGTCTCAGATAGTAGCAAGAATTATCGGGTTCCGGAAATAATATTTTGAAGGAATGAATGCTTTCTGAGAAAAGCAAGAACTTGTCTTCAAATTGGATATTGAAAAAAGTTAAATGTCAGGTTGTTACGACTTTGTAATTACAGAGCTGACATATTTTGCTTACTATGAAGCGAAAAAAAATAACCTGGATATCTCATAAAACATATATTGTAAATAATTGATATTCTATTCATTAGAGACCATGTTGGTACTCTTTAAATCCCGAGAATTGTCTGGTAAATCATTCAGATTAAAAATATTGCTGCAGTTCTATAATTTGAACTTTACATAGCAGCCAGCACATTTATTTGATAATAGCCGGCAGAAGAAAGATATTTGAAACACTTTTCTTTTCATGACATAAAATAGAATTGAAAGATATAAACTCAAATCTTGATACATGTATACCGGTATTCAACACCTGCACTCCTTTTTAGCTTATATTCTGCTTGCCATCATTATTTTTTGCATCATCTATGCCATTGTAAAAGTTGTTGGGGAAAAACAGTTTACCGAGAACGTTCGAAAAGTTATGCTGATCGGTTTTATTGCAGCTCACCTTCAGCTTCTGGTTGGAATTATTCTTTATCTGATTTCCCCGGTAGGGTTAAGTCATTTTTCTGGAGAAGCGATGCAGGATACGCTTTCAAGAATTTATGTTCTTGAACATCCGTTAACGATGCTTATTGGCATCATCCTCATTTCCATTGGATACATCAAAGCCAAAAAACCGGGAGATGATGCACGCCGTTTTAAAACGATAATTCTCTATTACGGAATTGGATTATTTTTAATTTTGATTCGTATTCCCTGGGCTGTTTGGCCGTGAGCCGCAAAAAATTTAATCATAACCGGGAGTGAATAACCTTTTTTTAGACTTTAAATGCCTAATATCACTCTATGAGATTTCATTCTGCGTTCTACATTATTTGTTTTGTTGTATCTGCTGTTATGTTGACGGGATGTGATGAGCCTTCCACAGACCGTCCCCTCAGTTATGCCATTCCCGAACAGCCGGAACTACCAACCGGATTTACGCCAAAACCGGGCTGGGAAACATCCGAGTTTGCAGTGGCCGCTGCCAACCCACTGGCTACGGATGCCGGTTACCAGATCATACAAGCCGGTGGTTCTGCTGTTGATGCAGCCATTGCTGTACAACTGGTGTTAACACTTGTTGAACCCCAATCCAGTGGAATAGGAGGAGGAGCCTTTTTACTTGCCTGGGATGGTGAACAAATCCATGCCTATAACGGACGCGAAACAGCGCCATCTGCGGCCGATGAGAATCTTTTCCTTGATGATGATGGTGAACCTTTGAGCTTTGCCGAGTCGGTTCGAAGCGGGCTTTCGGTGGGAGTACCCGGCACCTTGGCACTGCTGAAAACCGCGCATGACCAACATGGAGTTTTGCCATGGGCTGACTTGTTTCAGCCGGCCATCACACTATCAGAACAGGGATTCAACATTAGCCCGCGCCTCCACAGCTTACTGATGTCGGATGATGCCCTGCGAAATGACGATATTGCAGCTGCCTTCTATTATGATGAAAACGGAGATCCCCACCCGGTTGGCCACAACCTGAAAAATCCGGCACTGGCAGAAATTTTAGGAGAGGTAGCAAATGAAGGGTTGAGTGCGTTTTATGAGGGAAGAGTAGCTGAAAGTATTGCCGAAAGGGTGCAAAACCATCCTGAGCGCCCCGGTCAGATGACTCCAGAAGATGTGACCGGCTATCTTGATCTCGAAATGAGTACGGAAGCGATGTGTAATGAGTGGAAAACGTTCGAAATCTGTGGTTTCCCGCCACCATCATCGGGGCATCTTGCCATTATGCAGATTCTTGGAATCATGGAACACTTTGAAGCACCGGAAACTGCACTTCAGGACTCCGTTCCGTCGGCAAATTGGCTGCATCAATTTTTTGAAGCATCGAAAATGGCTTTTGCCGACAGGAACAAATATGTGGCAGACCCGCTATTTGCAGACGCTCCTGGAGGCGACTGGCAATCCATGCTCGATGATGTTTATCTTTCGGGACGGGCATCGTTATTTTCTTATGATCAAACAATGGGTACTGCTGAGCCTGGTTACCCCGGAGGAGAACAGGCGCTGCTCGGAATTCAGTCAAAAGAGCCAGAGAGAGGAACCAGCCACATCAGTATTATAGATCGCGATGGTAATGCAGTCTCTATGACTACAACCATCGAAAGCGGGTTTGGCAGTCGAATTATGAGTGATGGCGGCACGGGCCTCACCGGAGGTTTTCTGCTGAACAACGAACTCACCGATTTTTCCAGTACACCCATCGATGAGGATGGCAACCTGATTGCCAATCGTGTTGAAGCAGGTAAACGCCCGCGCTCGAGCATGAGCCCTACTCTGATTTTTGACAGCGAGAGCGGACAACTGCTCGCTACCGTGGGATCTCCCGGGGGAGCCGCAATTATCCACTATACAGCCAAGGCGATCATTGGAATGTATGACTGGGGGCTGAATGCACAGGAAGCCATTGATCTTCCGAATTTTACAGACTTCAACAGCTCACCTGTACTGGAAGAAGAACGTTTCCCCGATTCAATCATTGATGCTCTTGAAGCCCTTGGCCACGATGTGGTAATACGCCCGTTAACCAGCGGTTTACAGGGCATACAGGTAACAGAAGATGGCCGTTTATATGGTGGTGCCGATCCCCGACGTGAAGGAGTGGTAATGGGAGAATAGGCAAGTTAAACTAACCTGAAATTTTCACCTATCATTTAAGAGGTCAACTCTTTCAAACAAACCAAATAAAAAAATATGACATTACTTGAATTTTTTCTGCTTCTGTTTATTGCCGGAATATGCGGCTCCATCGGCCAGGCCATTGCCGGTTATTCTCGCGGCGGTTGTCTGGTTTCCATTGTAGTTGGATTTATCGGGGCACTACTCGGTTCCTGGATGAGCCAACAGATGGGTCTGCCTGAATTGTTTAACGTAACAGTAGGAGGCAATCAATTTCCGATAATCTGGTCTATCATTGGCTCAGTAATTTTTGTGGTGATTGTGGGGCTTCTGACAAAAAGGAGATAGTATGAATATTTCACCTGAACAATATGTTGCAGGTGTCTCGCTTGTGTCTAAACTCACATATTGAAAGCGTTTCGCCTATCCCAGAATGACCATGAAGACTCAAGAATCATCCAAACCTTGAATCTCCTTTAGCTTGCTAACAGCACGTTCGTTCAGATTGGTGAAAATATCTTCCGAAATATCACCGACGGTATATTTCATCCGAAGCCAGACAATGTAAGTAGCCATTACATCTTCATAGCAGTAATGTTCGATCTCTTCCAGTTTTCCATCGCGATAGAGTTTAAGAACTTCGTTTCCTTCTGCAGTCTGCTTGAAAGGGATATCAATCAGATGCCCAAGGTGCTTTAATTTGGGATAAGAACTGGCTCCATAGTTGCTGAATTCATCCATCAGGTCGATATTTGATCTGCTGAAACGGTAGCGGATGTCGTAATGGTTGAGCCGCAATGGCATTTGCAGGTTGTACTTCATCGCACGATAAGTGAGCAGCGGAAGGTCGAACCCGCGGCCATTGTGATGAATCAGTCCGAAATCTTTATAGGTGATGAGTGCATCAAATAGTTGATTCAGTCCTTCAACCTCATCACTTCCATGCCAGCCTGATTTTTTTGCAGGTTTTCCAGTGTTTTCCACCCATAGGCCCACCCAGGAAATCATTTTATGATACATCGGCGGTAAAAATCCCGACTGATTCCTGGCGAGCTCTTCACTCGCTTTTTCAAGTAGTTCGTCTTCAGGACTTTCGGGATCATCCAGTACTTGCCGGATAAACTCAAAATCGGGGATAGTTTCGATATCAAATACAAAATACATAATAGCAGGGTTTAGTGGTGAATAAAAGATTTCCCGTATTCAATCATTAGTTAGACCTTTCACCTGAAAGGGAATTCATAAATTGGGTGTTAAACTCATCATCTGCAAGTCCCAAACCGAGAAGGTTCATTGTTTTGGTAATGGTGGCTTCCATCGTCATATCACCCGCACTGATGGCTCCCCTTTTTTGAAGCATACGTCCACTTTTATATTTACTCAGATCTACCGAGTCATAGGCTGCCTGGGAATTGATGATGACATGGCAGCCGGCTTCCCTGCATTTCTCTACAAAGGGTATCATTCCGTAGGAGCCTTTCACCGGAATGTTGCCAATGCCAAACGCTTCGATCAGCACTACTTTAACCTCTTTCAAATTTATACATTCTAAATATGAAGGGGGAAGGTTAGGGTGAACCCTTACGGTAAACAGGCGATCATCAAAAACAGGGTAGCAGGTAGTTTCTATGTTTGTGTTTCTGAATATTTCATTAGAAAGTTTGATGTTAATACCCACTTCTGCAAGTGATGAAAAATTAGGAGAAGCAAACGCATCAAAATCACCGATGCTCATTTTTGTGGTACGATTTCCCCGAAACAGATGATCATTAAAAAAGATAGCTACTTCATGGATAGGATAAGTGGCAAGCTCTACTGCATTTACAAGATTCCGGCGCGCATCACTTCGGATGTTACTCATGGGCACCTGGCTGCCTGTTAAAATTACCGGTTTGCTTAGGTTTCGAAAAGAAAATGAAAGAGCAGATGCTGTATAGGCCATTGTGTCTGTCCCATGTAAAATTACAAATCCGTCAAACTCATCAATGTAGCTGTAAATCACTTCGCACAACTGTTTCCAGTGTGTTTTGTTGATATCAGAACTATCTTCATAAAACAAACTTTCAGAATGAAGTTCAGCAATGCCCGAAAGTTCGGGCATCTCCCTGTAGATTAATTCACTCCATCGCTCGGGAGCCAGAGCTACACCATCCTTGCCAAAATGCATAGCGATAGTACCTCCGGTTTGCAACAGCAAAATCTTTTTCATGGACTGATAATTTTTGGGGTGAAGATGATTTTACGTTCTATTTTGATTGCAGGAGCCTCTGTTTAAATTTTTTGAAAATAAGTTATGATTTTATTTGATGGTTTTTCATTTTTATGAGAAGAAAGATATTTCAGTGAGGTTTTACCATAAGTTCTTTGTATTAACAAGTCAGGTGGATACTGCAGAGTATTCAATCAAACAGTTTTGGATTTCTTCGGATCGGAACTGTCTGAAAGTAATACAAGAGCTTCCAAACACATTTCTAAAAATAACAGAGGATTTTGAATGAAAACATATCAGCCGGAAAGTATCCGGAATGTGGCACTTCTCGGCCACTCCGGATCAGGAAAAACAACGCTTGCCGAAACAATGATTTATGAATCGGGCACATCTCACAAGAGGGGGTCTGTTGAAAATCATAATACATTTTCAGATTATCGCGACATCGAAAAAGAGAAGCAGAAATCGATCTATGGGTCATTACTTCATCTCGACTGGAGGGGGACAAAAATAAATCTTCTTGATACACCCGGTTCAAGTGATTTTTGGGGACAAGTTTCCGAATCACTTTATGTAGCTGATACTGCTTTATTTGTTTTAAACAGTGAAGCCGGGGTTGAAGTGGGGACAGAGGCATTTTGGAAAGCTGCTGAGAAACGCGGTATTCCATCTATGTTTGTTGTTAATAAACTCGACGGTGATAAATCTGATTTTCAGAATACTGTTGATATGGCCCGCGAGAGATTTGGAAGGGGAGTGGTGATTGTACAGTATCCCTATAGTGAAGGAGATGAATTTCACGCCATAATTGATGTACTGAAAATGACGATGTACGAATTTCCCGAAGATGGCGGACGTCCCGATAAACTTCCGATTCCAGAATCACAAAAAGCGCAGGCTGAACTGCTGCAGAATGAATTGGTGGAGGCAATTGCCGAAAATGATGAAACGCTGCTCGATTTATATTTTGAACATGGAGAGCTCGACGAATATCAAATGCGCGATGGGTTACAAATGAGCCTGAAAAACCGTGATATATTTCCTTTGTTTTGCTCCTGTGCTTCCCGAAATATGGGTACAGGTCGAATTTTAGGGTTCCTCGGTAATGTTTCTCCCTCACCCATCGAGAGGCCCATGACTTTGAAAGATGAGGGCGAATACTACATATCTGAAGATTCCGATCCGTCATTTTACGTATTCAAAACGTCATCTGAGGCACATGTCGGTGATCTTACATACTTTAAAACAACCGGGGCAAGTATCAAACCCGGAATGGATCTTGTGAATCGGCGAACAATGGACAGCCTGCGCATAGGCGCCCTGTATGTTAACCAGGGTGCTAAAAGAATTGAAACAAATGAGGTGGTAACCGGTGACCTTGGTGTAGCTGTAAAGCTGAAGGACGTACTATCGGGTGATACAGTGACAAAAAAAGAGATCGATCTTGAATTTCTTCCTGTCAGTTATCCTGTCACAACCATGCGTGTTGCCGTGAAATTACTGAAAGAAGGAGACGAGGACAAGCTGGGAACTGCGTTGAATCAGATCCAGAAAGAGGATCCTTCAGCACATATAGAATACAGCCAGGAACTTCAGCAAACCATTCTGCATGGCTTGGGTGAAGAGCACCTGAACGTGATACTTCATCAGCTTAAAGAGCGATTCAAACTCGATGTTGAGTACATCAAACCGAGAATTCCTTACCGCGAAACCATCACAAAAAGAGTGGATACCCGATACCGCCATAAAAAGCAGAGCGGAGGGGCAGGACAGTATGCTGAAGTATATCTTTCCGTTGAACCTTGGCAGGAGGGAATGCCCGACCGGGATGACCTCAATGTGCGCGATGTTCAGGAAATTGACCTGGAATGGGGTGGTAAGCTGGTATTTCAGAACTGTATAGTGGGAGGGGTAATTGATAACCGTTTTATGCCTGCGATTTTAAAGGGAATTATGGATAAAATGTCGAACGGTCCGCTGAGTGGTTGCCGGGCCAGAGATATTCGTGTTTCGGTGTATGACGGCTCCATGCATTCGGTTGATTCGAATGAAGCTGCCTTTAAAACTGCTGCACTGATGGCATTCCGGGATGCTTTCCTGAAAGCTTCACCGCAACTTCTCGAACCAGTTTATGAAATTGAAGTCACTCTCCCGGCCGTTTATATGGGTGATGTCATGAGTGATCTCAGCTCCCGCCGCGGTCAGATACAAGGTATGGACTCTGAAGGTTCGATTCAGAAAGTAAAGGCAATTGTTCCGCTTCAGGAGCTTGATCAATATACAACACGCCTGAAATCGATGACGCAGGGCACAGCAACCTATACACGCAAATTCTACGACTATTCGGCCGTTCCACATGATATACAGAAGAGAATAATTGAGGAAACACTTGCAGCTGAGGAAGTATAAACCCATTTTAAAAGTATAAGCTGATGGTTTATCCAATTTATAAACTGTGAAAATCACTGCGTGGGAACTGCTAAGCCGGAATGCATTGTATTACAATGTACATGTTTAGTGGTTCGAATCGAACAACCTGTAAGCACCTGCCGGATCTGTAGGCACTCTTTAACCATCTAACGGCTCGTTTCTTGTTGAACCTGCGGTTCCAACATCGGTTTCAGCCACGTTTTAACGACCTGTTGGGCAATACGGTCGGCCACAGTTGGGATACCCAAACCGCGATGACCGCCGGACTTCTTCGGGATCTTTATCCGTCTCACAGCAGGAGGATAATAACTACCGGAACTCAATCGGTTCCATAGTTTATACAAGTTCCCTGACCGGTTCTCCTCGAACTTAACACCGCTTGCCGCACAGCCAGTATCAGCTTACACCCGCTGTACTTTTGCCGGTGGGCAGGTCCCGTTCAGGCTGCTGGGCCAGCGAACCGGTGAACGCCGCCAAGACTACCAGTACCAAGGCTTTGTGACCACCTCTGGCAAAGACCCCGTTAACCCGCATTTCTCACACTAAAATTATTTGAAAACGAAATGCACTTAATTGTTATCAACTTATAATTCAATATAAACTTTTTTTAAAAAACACCCTGTCAAACGCTGCGAAATTTAAC
>SLGL01000110.1 GCA_007123785.1 Balneolaceae bacterium | reverse complement strand
GCGGAAACCACCGCTGAAGAATTGAGAATCGCCAAAGAAAATGTCATCGTGGCCTCTACTGGTTTAATCGGTGAGCCATTCCCAACAGATAAAGTGGTTGGGGGAATCAAGGAGTGTGCAAAAAAACTCTCTAATCGGGAAATTGCCGGTTCCCTCACGGCCAATGCCATACTCACAACTGATACATTTGCCAAGGAAGGTTTTACCTCTTTTACTGTAGATGGTATCCAGATAAACATGGGGGGTATTGCTAAAGGCTCAGGGATGATTCATCCTGACATGGGTACTATGCTCGCTTTTATTGTTTGCGACATCGCCATCACCCCAAAACTGCTTGATCAAGCCCTTCGGCGCGCCGTAGACAAATCGTTCAATATGATCACAGTGGATGGCGACACCTCCACGAACGACATGGTGGCTGTAATGTGCAACGGAAAGGCAGGCAACAAAGAGATTACAGAAAAAAACGCAAGTTACGATCTGTTCCTCTCCCACCTTGAGAACCTTTGTACACACCTCGCAAAACTAATTATATCAGATGGAGAAGGCTCCACCAAACTGATTGAATATCGTACCAAAGGCGCCAAGAGTGAAGAAGATGCCCGACAGATTGTTCGAACGGTTTCCAATTCCAACCTTGTAAAAACAGCCATATTCGGCTCCGATCCCAATTGGGGAAGAATCATCGCAGCTGCGGGTCGGTCGGGAGTAGTGTTTGATCCTGAGCAGGTAGACCTCTATATCGGTACCGATATGAACAAAATGGTACCTGTACTGGAAAAGGGACAGCCAGTTTCTGATGTACGGGATAAACTTCGCAAAGTGATGACCTCTTCAAACATCATTATAATGATCGACCTTAATCAGGGTGAGGATGAATCGGTCGGATGGGGATCGGATTTTTCCTATGAATATGTACGAATCAATGCTGAGTATACCACTTGATTTTTTATAACATTACGATATTCGCCGGTTTATTTATCCGGTATGAAAATCAATGAAAAAAATTAGCTTTTGCCTATGGCAGTAAAGAAAGGACAGCAAATTGAACTCCGAATCGATTCCACGGCATTCAAAGGCAAAGGCGTGGGAAGGCACGAAGGCCGGGCGGTTTTTGTGCCCGGCACTGCTCCCGGCGATCTTGTTGAAGTCCGTATCGTAAAAAAGAAAAAAAAATTTCTGGAGGGGAAAGTCACTCAAATGATTGAGCCATCTCCCCTTCGAAGAGTCCCGAAATGCACTCATGCAAATGTATGTGGCGGATGCACCTGGCAGCATCTTCCCTACCCCGAACAGCTCAAAATCAAAGAACAGCACGTCCGTGACCATATCGAGCGGATTGCAGGACTTGATCCGGCTATAGTGAAACCGATAATTGGATGTGAACAGGAGTTCTATTACCGCAATAAAATGGAGTACAGTTTCGGTACGAAACGGTGGCTTACCGAAGCGGAAATTCAATCCGATGAATATGTGGACGACACCGCCTTTGCTGCAGGTATGCATGCACCGGGGCGCTACGACAAAATTCTGAATCTGAAGGAGTGCCATCTTCAGCATGAAATTTCATTCCGAATTCTCGATTTTGTTCGATCCTATTGTAAAGAAAACAAGATTCCGGCTTTTGACACCCATCAGAAAACGGGGTATATGCGTCATCTTGTTATCCGAAATTCGCATTATACGAATGACCTGATGGTAAATTTTGTCACTTTTCGGGATGATGAAGAAATTATCAGCGGACTTTCCGATGCTGTTTTGAATAAATTTCCAGAGATCACTACCATTGTAAACAATATTAACGATCAGCCCAACCCTACGGCAATTGGACGATATGAAAACATACTTCATGGTCCGGGATTTATTGTAGACCACATCGGGAACCACACGTTCAAGATTCATGCCAACGCATTTTTTCAAACCAATACCCGCCAGGCTGAACATCTCTATTCTGTAGCCCGGGAATTTTGTGAATTGCAATCTGAAGACCATCTTTTCGATCTTTACTGTGGGGTGGGTACCCTTTCACTTTTTATGGCCAGTGATGTTAGTAAAGTAACCGGTATTGAACTTGTGGATGTCGCCATCGAAAATGCCAACTTCAATGCTAAGGAAAATGATGTTGAAAATGTTCAGTTTGTGAAGGGTGATATGAAAGACACTTTCAATGATGAATTTCTGAAAAAAACCGGCAAGCCTGATGTTATCATCACCGATCCTCCCCGCGCAGGAATGCACCCCGATGTTGTGGAACAGTTCATCAGCATAGATGTCCCAAGGCTGGTGTATGTTAGTTGTAACCCCTCGACAATGGCCCGCGATCTGGCAATATTAAAAGAAGCTTTCGAAATTGAGTGTGTACAGCCAGTAGATATGTTTCCGCAAACTTACCACATTGAAGCAGTGGCAAAGCTGAGACAAAGGCTGACTGTACATTGACTTACGAGAATAATCAAATAAATTTATTTTTTAAAATAGTTTTATTCTTTCTGCTCCTGAGATATATTACGCCTGTTAACTTCAACGAATAAATAAAGGAGGGAAGTTATGGCTCGAAAAAATAAGATCCAGTTTACTATGGTCTTTACCGTACCTGCCGAGCATGTGGCAGAGGGAGACAATCTGTTTAAATCTCATGCAGCGTGGATGGAGCGAACCCACCACAAAAATGGTGAAAAAGCACTTCTGATTTACGATCTGTCTAAATCACCGGAAATGGAAGATCCGATGAAGCCCGACTCAAAACCAACCGGAAGGACTCACTTCATCTTATCTGAAGTGTATGATAGCCCGGCTGGACTGCAGGACCACT
>SLGL01000218.1 GCA_007123785.1 Balneolaceae bacterium | reverse complement strand
ATGAAAGGAACAGAAATTACCGTCGATTCAAAAGCACACAAAATGTCGAAATCACGTGGGAACGTGATTAATCCGGACGATGTGGTTAAAAGTTACGGTGCCGATTCACTGCGGCTCTACGAGATGTTTATGGGGCCTCTCGAGCAGGTAAAACCATGGAGCACAAAAGGAGTGGAAGGTGTGAACCGTTTCCTGAATCGAGTATGGAGGCTCTTTTTCGGGGATGGTGTGGTAGAGAAATATAACATCACTGACAGTGAAGCGAACAAGGAGCAGCTAAAAGTACTACACGAAGCGATTAAAAAAGTAACGGAAGATATTGAAGGAATGCGATTTAATACAGCCATTTCTGCACTTATGATTTTTGTGAACGAGGCAAATGGCTGGGAAAGTGTTCCCAGGTCGGTTGCTGAACCGTTTGTGATTTTGCTCTCACCATTTGCACCACATCTGGCAGAAGAACTCTGGAGCCGTATGGGGCACAAAGAAAGCCTTGCATATGAAAAGTGGCCTGTTTATAACCAGGAATACCTGAAAAGTGAAAGTATCGAAATGGCGGTGCAGGTCAATGGCAAAGTACGGGCCAATATTTCAGTACCAGCTGAAGAGTTTAAAAATAAAGAATTTGTGATCGGTTTAGCTAAACAGCAAAAAAATATTCAGCGTTATCTCGACGGAACCACCATCATTAAAGAGATTTATGTACCGGGACGAATTGTAAATCTGGTGGTGAAATAAGACAGCTTCAGAACTCAATGTGAAATTAAACAAAACATATTTTGATGTTTTGAATGATGTTCAGACCGAATGAATCAAATTACCGAATGCCCGCCGAATGGGAATCTCATGCAGCGACTCAGCTCCACTGGCCGTCGAACCGGGATACATGGCCGGGGGAGAGACTTGAAAGGGTAGAAGCTGTTTATCTTGATATAATTGAAATTCTGCATCAGTTTGAACCAGTCATATTGTTGGTTGATCCCTCTGTCAGCTCTCTTGAAATAACTGCAAAACTACAAGAACGTGAAATAGACCTGTCGAATGTAACTGTTCATTTCGTACCCCTGAACGATGTCTGGGCGAGAGACTGCGGGCCAATTATCATCAAAAATAGCAAGAGCGAATTTCTAATCACCGACTGGGAGTATAATGCCTGGGGAGAAAAATACCCACCGTTTGATAATGATAATGCTCTGCCGCAATGGTTTGCAGAAACGTTTAACCTGCCCTTGGTCAAACCGGAAATGGTATTAGAGGGTGGCAGCATTGATACAAATGGGGAAGGGGTATTTCTGACCACCGAATCGGTTCTGCTGAATAAGAATCGAAATCCGCATTTGTCAAAAAAAGAGATCGAAGAGCGTCTGCGAATTTATCTTGGAGCTGAACAAATTATCTGGTTAAAAGAAGGATTGGCAGGGGATGATACCGACGGACATATTGATGATCTATCTCGATTTCTGAATCGAGATACAATTCTGACTGTAATTAGCAGAGATTCCTCTGATGTGAACTATCCGGCACTACAGGCAAACCTGGATATACTAAAAAAGGCGAAAACAGTTGATGGAAAAAAATTTCAAATTGTAACTCTGCCTCTCCCCGAAACAAAAATTGAGGGCAGTACGGTGGACGGGTCCAGGTATGTTCCGGCCAGCTACGCCAATTTCTATGTTGCGAATGGAGCTGTGCTGGTACCGTTTTATGACAAGCGCTATGATCAACAAGCACTGGAACTCTTTTCCGAATTTTTTCCAGAAAGAGAAATTTTCGGGATTCCGTGTAGCGATCTTGTTTGGGGGCAGGGGAGTATCCACTGCATTACCCAGCAGTTATACGGCTTAAATTTGAAATCATCGGATGAGTGAGAAAGAATTTTTATTCTGTCCCGGGGTAAACTTATCCGATGACTACCTCTTTTGATTATCACAATCTTATCTCACATAATCCACCAGCTCCCAGATTTCCGAACGAACCAGATCACGTGTATGCTCAATATTTTCAAAAAATTCATTGATGTTTGTTTCCGGGTGACTCCTTCTGATTACTTCTTCAGTAAAACCAAACTCAATATTACTCAGGTAGTTGTAGTAGTTACCGGTTGCAAAGTTATAACCGTACTCAGTACCACCTGGGGTAATCAGGCTGAATAGTTCCCATCCTTTCATGGCTCCGATTTCCATACGGGTTTCATGAACCGGCCGCGCCTCCTCATCTTCCATCATTTGATAGGCGTATTCCATTCCCGGGCGCACTTTCATATAATCCATGCCAAAATAACGGCTGGGTTTGGCATCTTCACTGATAAGCACACTGTTATTGATTCGCCACAATTCAGAGTGATTGGGTATCAGCAATTGGTAATATTGCTCCATTAATTCATCAGCCTCTTCTGCAGAATAGTTTTCTCTGATCTGGCTTCGAAGATCCTCAAAAGAACTGATGTCGTCGCTAATAGAAATTAAAACATAATTGTAATACGTATTCTGAGTGCCCGGATAAGCTACTCTGTAAAGGTACCAGGCTTTTAGTTCTTCTGCATCAATACGTGCCTGATGTACTGGTTTTACTGAATCCTTAACATCATTTTCAAATGTATCAGCGTCACTACTATTCACATACAGATAATCCACATGCATGTAATACCCCTCATGGCTCTGAGAATAGACAACAGATGAAAACAAAAATGAGGCAAATAAAGTAATATAAAGGGTATAAAGTAAATTCTTCATAGCTGGCTCCTTCCGTTGGTTTAATGTTATTAAAAATTAAAGAAAAAGTTTTACAATTTAGAAGAAAAAGGTTCTGATATT
>SLGL01000443.1 GCA_007123785.1 Balneolaceae bacterium | reverse complement strand
TTTTGGTATCGAATCTTTCAATTTTCGACAGCTTTTAACCGAAAGTTTAGTTATAAAATGACATTAGATGGGATGACTTCGGCAGGATCGAACTGCATTAACGACTGAAGTTAAGTGGAAAATAGTGCAACCATTGATTATTTTGTAATCATTGAAATCATATCAAAAGCAAGTATGGCAAGTATAACAATCCGCAATCTGGATGATAAAGTAAAAGCCCGTCTACGGGTTCGGGCTGCCCGGCATGGAAGGTCTATGGAAGAAGAAGTTCGCAGCATTTTAACGGAAACGCTTGCCACAGAGCAAGCCCAGCCAGACAATCTCGTGGGTGCCATTCAAGAACTTTTTGAACCGCTTGGGGGGGTTGATCTGCCCGAAGTGCCTCGTGAACCGATTCGTGAACCTGAGGACTTTGGACTTGAAACATGATTATTATCGACACAAATGTATTGTCGGAACTGCTTAAGAGAGAACCAGATCAAAATGTAAAGTCCTGGATGAGTCTGCAGCCGATATTATCCGTTTTCACGACAACGGTCACTCAGGCAGAGATCCTGTACGGAGTGGAACTATTGCCAGACGGGAAACGGAAAAACAAGCTGAAGACAGCCGTCCAAACCCTGTTTTCCGAGAGATTCAAGGGCCGCATATTACCATTCGATATTGAAGCGGCAGTAGAATACGCTGAAATTGCATCATCAAGGCGTGCATCCGGAATCCCCGTCAGCCAATTTGATGCTCAGATTGCAGCGATAACCCGTACCCGTGGTGCCCGTCTTGTTACCAGGAATTCGGATGATTTCCGGGATTGTGGTATCGAAGTGATTAATCCGTGGATTGGGTAATCAACTCGACTTCGTCCCGATTGAACTGCATCGGGACTGCGCTCGATGGGATGTTTTTTTTATTCAATTCGTCAGTTCGCAATGGAGCGAAAGCGGAATGAAGTCGAGAACTCGTTATGACCTGGATACCGAATAGCCCGCAGCTACCGCGTAATCCGCGAGCTGGACTACGAAGGCAAACGGGTAATGGAGCTGGTGCCGGAGGAAGGGGGGAAATGACCATTTCTTGTTAGTGTTGTGTCAAGAATGAAGTTTCGCAAGAAACCCGCAATGTTTCCTTGTCACCAATGGCAGCAAGAATGGAATTATGCAGCCTTTTTGAAGAAAAAACATTGCGGGTTTTCCCGTCATTTGATTGTTGACACGACATTAGCTGCCTAAGAACTTTTCAGCTTTCCTTTATTGTATTTATGAATGATGCTGGATATCAATGTTTGATAGGGAATTCCCTCTTCCATTGCCTTCACCTGTATATCGTGATAATCTTTTTCGGTGAGGCGTATGTTGATTCGTTTGTTTTTTAATGTGCTCTGTTTGGCCGCCTCTTCCATCTCTTTACGTTTTTCTTTGCCGGAGGAAACCCATTCATCATTATCAAACGATTCGATAATCTCTTTTTCTTCTTTATCTAAATAATCCATGTTTATTCCTCTTTATTAAGATATTTTTGTGTTGCTTTCCGGCTGGGATAAATGGTTTTCAGAAAATACTTTTCATCATCTTCAAAAAAAGGCACCACATATGCATAGTTATTAACGTTAACAATCAATAAACTTTGATCCGGATATTTGGATTTATTGTGATGTTCAAGAACATCTAACAATCGGCCATTATCAATAGAAAAAACGATCTCCTCAAAGGAGATATTCCTTCTTTCTTTCAGAATTCGATTTTTTTCTTCGCTCCAGTCAAAGTATTTCATAAGTTAATACGTGTGCCTAAAAGACTCAAGTATAAGCAATGACTTTGAAAGTAGTACCTGTTCATTGGCTGCTGCTATCGGAGCCGATGATTGCGTGCCAATCGAACTGCTCATCGTATCCCATCCGTTCCCACCAGAAGGGGAGGCGTTCTCGCGGATGATTGCCGATCTCATTCATCGTGGAGGCATCGAAAAGGCGGCCGTTCAACATTGTATAGACGACATTTTCGGTGTCGTAAAGATTTTCCAGCGGGTTGCCATCAATCACGATTAAATCTGCCAGTTTACCTTCTTCAAGGGAGCCGATGTGCTCACCCAAACCGATATATTCTGCCGGATTGATAGTGGCCGTGCGGAGGGCATCGTGATTGTTCATTCCACCCTGGCCAAACATCCAGGTTTCCCAGTGGGCGGCCAGTCCCTGAAGCTGCCCGTGCGCACCAATGTTTACGGTTACACCCCGGTCGTGCAGCTCTTTTGCGGCAGCGGCACTTGCGATGTGTCCAATCTCATACTCTTCTTCAGGAATCATGGTTCTGTGGCGTGAACGGGAATCTACAATTCCGCGGGGAGTAAACGTAAGCAGTCGATCTTTTTCCCAGACATTGGTGTGCTGATACCAGTAATATTCACCGCTGATGCTCCCGTAATTTACTACCAGAGTGGGGGTGTAACCGGTTTCGGAATGTTCCCAAAGTGTGAGTACATCTTCATAGAGCGGATAGATAGGCACATTATGTTCAATGCCGGTGTGGCCATCCAGAATCATACTCATATTGTGTGTAAACGTTGAACCGCCTTCGGGAACCACGTTTACGCCCAGTTCACGGGCCGCTTCGAGCACCTGCTGGCGCTGATCCCGCCGGGGCTGATTATAACTTTTCACCGAGGTAGCGCCAAATGCTTTGGTTCTGCGTATGGCAGAACGGGCATCATCAAGATTGTTGATGACAGTTTTCTGGACATTTTCGGCTCCGTACAGAATACGGCCGGTAGAAAAGATTCTCGGCCCGATCATATTGCCTGCACGAATCATTTCCGATTGTG
>SLGL01000100.1 GCA_007123785.1 Balneolaceae bacterium | reverse complement strand
TGTGGAAAAAAGATTTTTTTTATTTTTTTTACTTTATAACCACAAATCGTGTTTTTGAAGAAATTTGAGTCTCGGGTCAGCGACCCGTTGTGCATAAAATTAATGGTAAATTCAGTTTAATAATTTCAATAATGAAGAAGACATTTGATATTTACGGAATGCATTGCGCAGGGTGTGTGAACAATGCGGAAAAAGCACTCAGTCGGGTTGATGGTGTGAAGTCAGTTAGTGTACAGCTTGCAACTGAAAAGGCGGTTGTGGAGTTTGGAAATGTAGATATACCTTTTGAAAAACTACATGAAGCTGTAAGCCAGGCAGGCTTTGAACTGAAAACACCCAAATTGCAAAAGGTTACTTTTGAGATTGAGGGCATGCACTGTGCTGGCTGTACAAACACAGTTGAAAAAGCGATAAAACAAACAGAGGGTGTGCAAAGTGCCAGTGTAAATCTTGTCACCGGAACAGCGGTTGCTGAGTTTGAAGGTTCTGAAGAAGTAATCACCCGGATTGGAAAACATGTTGAAGCCGCCGGATACAGCGCAAAAAAAAAAGCTCTGACCGCCCCGATCAATTAGAAGAGAAACGTAAACGGGAACAGCAAAAGCTGGATGATGCCCGCAGTAAGATGTTTCGAAGCTGGATCGTAACAGCTCCGTTAATGATCTGGATGTTTGTGGATATGGTTCTCGGAATCCATCTTACTTCTCACCTTACGATGGAAATTGCCATGACGCTGGGTGCGGGTTATGTCATTTTCGGTCCGGGGATGGCAACACTAATCAGTGCCTTTAAATCAGCGAAAATCCTTTCACCGAACATGGATGTGCTGATCGCCATCGGAACCATCGCGTCACTGATTACCGGTTTTGTGGTTCTTGGATTTGAGCTGGGTCTGATCGAATCTCAGTTTTACAGTTTTGCAGGAATTGCGGCAATGATCATGGCATTTCATCTCACAGGACGGTATGTCGAAACCAAAGCACGCGGACGTGCATCGGAAGCAATTACGAAACTGCTGACACTGGAGGCAAAAACCGCCCGAATCATCCGAAATGGAGAAGAGATCGAAATTAAAGCAGAAGAACTGGGTGTGGGGGATGTGATGCTGATTCGCCCGGGGGAGAAAATTCCCACCGATGGTACGGTTGTAGACGGAAAAGGCTCTGTGGATGAAGCGATGGTGACGGGAGAGTCAATGCCGGTGGTACGTGAAAAAGGTGATCAGGTAATCGGCGGAACCATCAATACGGAAGGAACACTCCGTGTACAGGTGAAAGAAGTTGGAGAAAATACATTTCTGAGCCGCGTGATCAAACTGGTGGAAGAGGCACAGGGATCGAAAGTGCCGATACAGGATTTTGCGGACCGTGTAACAGCCGTCTTTGTACCGGTGATCCTGTTGCTGGCACTTGCAACATTTTTGGCCTGGGTTATATTCCCCGATTCATTGCGTCCACTGCTTGCCTGGGCTGATCCTTATATACCATGGATCATTTCTGATCTTGATATCGTAAGTCAGGCTTTTTTTGCATCACTGGCGGTCTTAGTGATTGCTTGTCCATGTGCTCTCGGGCTGGCCACACCCACGGCTCTGATGGTAGGCTCCGGTATGGGAGCCGAAAACGGTATTCTGATCAGACGCGGAGAGGCCATTCAGCGACTTCAGGAAGTAACCGTTTTTGTATTTGACAAAACCGGTACCCTCACAATAGGAGAGCCGAAAGTTGTGGAGTGGATCACATTTGAGGGAGATGAAAAAGAATTGAAGTCACTGATCGCTTCAGTTGAAAACCTTTCTGAACACCCGGTTAGCCGGGCCCTGACTAATTATGCATCAACAGATAAATTTGAAAATGTCAATAATTTCGAGTCCTTTACTGGTATGGGTGTAAAGGGGGATGTGAATGATGAAGCGGTGATGGCAGGGAATGCAGAATTACTTAAAAAATTTAAAATTGACATTTCAAAAATCCACCAGGAAAAAGCAGATGAATTGCTTTCAAAAGGACAGACAACTATTTTTTTAGTTATAAATGACCGACTCCGTGGTGTTGCAGGAATCATGGATACCATTAAAAAAGGAACGTCTGAAATGATAGAACAGATTCACCGTCTTGGATACAAAACGGTGATGCTGACCGGTGATCATACCAAAGCAGCAGAGCAGATAGCCCTGCAGATTGGCATCAAAAATGTGATTGCAGGAGTGAAACCCGATCAGAAAGCACGGAAAATTCAGGAATTGAAAGACCGCAGTGAGGTTGTGGCAATGGTGGGTGATGGTGTGAACGACGCTCCGGCACTATCTCAGGCTGATGTCGGTATTGCTCTGGGCACGGGTACGGATATTGCCATAGAATCGGGCTCGGTAATTTTGGTGGATGGCAAGCCCGAAGCGATAATTAAAGCTCTGAACCTGAGTAAAGAGACATTTAAAAAGATCCGGCAAAATCTGTTCTGGGCATTTTTCTATAATGTAATTATGATTCCCGTTGCTATAGTGGGGTGGATGCATCCGGTTATTGCTGAGGTGGCCATGGCTTTAAGTTCTGTAAATGTGGTGGGAAATTCGAGAAGACTTCAAAAGAAACGTTTATAATGCGTATGGTATCAAGTTGGGTAATTTAAAAACTCTATCACCCCCAATAAATGCAGAAAAATGTGGATAACTTGTTTGCATTTTTATTAAACAATTCAACGCTTAAATAAAAATCAATTTATTTTTTGGTATTAAAAGCTTTTTTGTGACAATAAAACTATCTTTATTAAAATATTTTAATGTGGATAAGTTGATATTATCATAGTTATTCAGTATCTA
>SLGL01000139.1 GCA_007123785.1 Balneolaceae bacterium | reverse complement strand
AGCAGGCGCCGGAGAAGTTGGCTTTGAACTGAGCAAGGTTCTTTCCGAAGAACATCACGATGTTACCGTGATGGATGAACGTCCAAAATGCCTTCAAAGGGTTATGGAAAACCTTGATGTTCTCACTGTTGAAGGCAATGCCACATCACCAAATTCGCTTGTTGAAGCCGGGGCAAGACAGGCCGACCTTATGATAGCTGTCACAAGCGTTGATGAAGTGAATATCATTGCATCTATGATGGCCAAGCGGTTGGGGGTAAAAATGGTCATTGCCCGTGTCCGCAATGATGAGCTCTCCCGCGAAGATGCACCCGTCACTCCATCTGAACTGGGTATCGATCTTCTTATTCATCCTGAAGAAGCCGCCGCAAACGAAATTCACAATCTTGTCAAAAGAGCTTCGGCCAGCGATGTGGTTCCTCTTGCTGATGAACGGCTTCAGCTCATCGGTATCCGTGTTGAACCGGGCAGTGAAATGGTGAACCGGACACTCGAAGAGATCTCTAAACGATTCAACGATTTTTCGTTTCGGGTAGTAGCTATATCCCGAAGGGGAAACACCATTATTCCCAGAGGACACAATCGTATTATGGGGTATGATCAAATCTTTATTGTTGCAAGAACAGAACATATCAAACCGATGATCGCTGCAACCGGACACAACGACCGGCCACTGCGGCGTATAATGATAGCCGGGGGTACGACAGTGGGAAGATTATTGGCTAAAAAATTGTGCAGAGACAGTAATAAATGGGAAATCAAGCTGATTGAACCGGACAGAGAGAAAGCTACAGAAATTGCCCACAGTAATGGCGATATTCTGGTGTTACACGGCAATCCCACCGATCCCAACCTGCTGGTAACAGAGGGTGTTCAGGAAATGGATGCATTTATTTCTGTAACAGATGATGAAGAATCGAATATTATTTCCTGTCTGATGGCGAAGCATCTTGAGGTAAAAAAAACCGTGGCTCTGGTTTCTAAAACCCAATATGTGCCGCTTAGTCAAACCATTGGAATTGATGCAATTGTGAATGTAAAAGCATCGGCCTCGGATGAAATTCACCGGCAAATTCGCCAGGGGATTTTACTTACCGTGAAGGCATTGAAAGGCATTAAAGCCGAAGTTGTGGAAGTGGTGGCGGGAAAGAATTGCAAGATTCTGGACAAAGCTGTTCACTCTATGGATTTGCCGGAAGGGGTTGTGATTGGCGGGATCCTGAACGGAGAAAATGTTGAGATAGCTACAGGGAATTCAGTCATTCGAAAAGATGACCGTGTGATTATTTTTGCTCTACCCAATGCCATTGATAAGCTGGGTGAGTTTTTCTGATGATCGAAAGACTCGAACAAACAAAAAACCGTCCCCGGATTGATTTTGCCCTGGTTGCAGGCGTGCTTGGAGGACTTTTTTTCTTTTTTGGTATCTCCCTGCTGCTCCCAGTGTTCATCGCCTTGATATACGATGAAGCATCATGGAGTGCTTTTCTCATAACAGCTGCCGGATCGATGGCAGGAGGTGCCGCCCTTTATTACATATTCCGTCCCGTACAGGAATTGCGGATGCGCGAAGCTTTTCTGATCGTAACACTAACCTGGTTTGTAGGCTCCCTGATCGGCGCCTTTCCGTTTACACTCTCGGGTGCACTCTCCTCGTACACGGATGCGGTTTTTGAAACCATGAGCGGCCTGAGCACTACGGGGGCTACTATTTTGGGAGGAACAACCAGCGACGGCGTTCAAAATCCTGCCATTGAAGAATTGGACAAGAGCCTTCTTTTCTGGCGTTCGCTGGCTCACTGGCTGGGCGGAATGGGAATAATCGTGCTGACCCTGGCCATGCTGCCGCTTTTGGGAGTGGGCGGAATGCAGCTTTTTAAAGCTGAATATTCCGGGTCTACCTCCGACAAGCTAACACCGCGAATTCAGGAGACCGCCTTGCTGCTGTGGACGGTTTATATCGGCATGACTTTTGTCCAGTTTCTGCTTTTATGGGTTCACCCATCGATGGATTGGTTCGAATCAATCAATCACGCTTTTTCCACAATGGCTACCGGTGGTTTTTCCACACAGAACGAGTCGGTTGCAGGTTTCAGCTCTGTATACGTGGATGTGGTGATTACCCTTTTCATGTTTTTGGCAGGTATTAACTTTGCCATGCATTTCAGACTCTTTACCGGTAATTTTGCAAGCTTTTTCGGAAACCGTGAAATTCGGTTTTATTCGATGATGACGGTGGTTTTTATTCTCGGAATTTCCGGCAGTCTCTGGATTCTGGAAAACTATTCCATCGGGGAAGCTCTTCGATACGGTTCATTTCAGGTGCTTGCTATCCTCACCACCACCGGTTTTGGCACAGATGATTATGCTCTCTGGATGCCGTTTACATCATTCCTGCTTTTTCTGCTTTTCTTTACGGGAGGCTGTGCGGGTTCTACAAGCGGAGGTATAAAGATGATCAGACTGATGATTATTGCTAAAAACGTGGGAAGGGAATTCAGGCAAATTATTCATCCTCAAGCTATTATTCCGGTAAGGGTAGGGAACCGTGTAATAGAGGCAGGTATCTTAAAAACCATACTCGGATTCTTTGTTGTCTATTTTCTGATTTTTCTTCTTGGCGCTCTCATTATGAGCTTTATGGGATACGATTTTATGTCGGCCATGGGAGCCAGTATCGCCTGTCTTGGAAATATTGGCCCGGCATGGGGAGATTTTGGCCCCACTGAGGAATACGCCCATGTACCCTATGCCGGGAAATGGATTTTGCTTATTCTGATGATGATAGGGCGACTCGAGCTTTTTACCGTACTGGTGATT
>SLGL01000250.1 GCA_007123785.1 Balneolaceae bacterium | reverse complement strand
TTTCCCGAAGATGCAGTTCTGTTTGTCGGAAGTTCAAGTATAGTGATGTGGCCTACTGCCGAAGCATTTCCAAATTATCGGGTGATTAACAGGGGCTTTGGCGGTTCCCACTTGTCAGATATATATGCTTTTTATGATGATGTAATCCGGCCGTATAATCCGTCTTTAATGGTTCTTTATGCTGGAGAAAATGATGTTACGTATGGAACGCCAATAACTCAGGTTGTTGATAAGTACAAAAAAATTGCAGAAAAATTTTTACAGGAGACAACGGATTCAAAAATATTATTTTTGTCTCTGAAACCAAGTTCCAGCCGATGGGAACATTGGCCCGGAAAAATTGAAGTAAATCAGGCTATTGAGCAATATAACCAAGGTGATGAAAGATTGTTTTTTATTGATGTGTCCACTCCGCTTCTGAATTCAGAAAACAGGCCTGATGATCTGTTTTTCGTGGAAGATTTACTGCATTTGAGTGATGAAGGTTACCGGGTTTGGAATAAAATTGTTATGGATGAATTAAATTCTTTATTTGATCATTAATATGTCAGATTGAGTAGCCACCTCGAAATATTAGATAGCAACTAAATAAGAATGGTGAGAATTTTCTGAGATACATTTTAACCGGCCTTGAACAGATCCGGTAGGTGCCCCGAGATTGTGGGATGCTGCGATCGCTGTCGGGTTGTTTATTTCAAAGCGCCTTATGAGCTGTTGAGGCTTTAATTTGATAATCCAGACTCTTATTTAGAAAAGTACTTTAAACAATCCTGTAATCTGATATTGTAGGGGGGGATTAATTTAAAGAAGAATTGTCTAAAGATACTTAAAAAATTAAATCCTGTACCCTTGAAATCTTACTATAATATTTGGATAACAACTCTCCTTATTCTGATCTGTTTATCGGTATTCAGCGGTTGTGACGACCAGGGAAGTATGACGGAAGAGCAAGAGATTCAATCCGATGAACGGCCAAACATACTTTGGCTTGTCAGTGAAGACAACAGCCCGGAAACGATCAGTATTTACGGCGATCCGGCAGCACAAACACCCAATATCGACAGGCTTGCCGAGACCGGCCTGGTTTATACCAATGCTAACTCCAATGCCCCTGTTTGTTCTGTTGCCCGGTCGGTTTTATTGTCGGGCATGCACGCTCCTTCAACTGGGTTGCATCATCATCGAACACGGACAGCGGTTCCGGAACAGCTCGAAAACATTTTCTATCCCCGTTTGTTGCAGGAGGCAGGATACTATACAACCAATAATGCTAAAACGGACTACAATGTACCGGGGCCTCATGATCGTTTCTGGGATGAGTCGGGAAATGAGGCACACTATGAAAACCGTGAAGAAGGGCAGCCGTTTTTTGCAGTGTTTAATAATGAAATACCTCACGAAGGACAGATGTTTCTGGACGTGATGGCTGAAGATCCGGAAACAAATCCGGATGATATTACTTTGCCGGATTACCATCCCGATATACCGGAAATCAGGAGGAGTTGGGCGCATTATTACGATTTAAATCGTCAAATGGATGAATGGGTTGGCCGGATGGTCGAAGAACTGGATGATCTTGGTCTTCGGGAAGATACCATTATCATGTATTACTCCGATCATGGAGGTGTGTTACCACGAAGCAAACGTACGCTATATCACACTGGAACATCCGTTGCCCTGGTGGTGCATATACCTGATAAATGGCAGCATCTCATTGTTGAGGAGAGGGGAGCTAAAATCGACCGGCTGATAAATTTTGTAGATTTTGCTCCAACAATCATGAGCCTGACTGGTGCCGGGATTCCGGACGAATACCAGGGCAAACCCTTTTTGGGAAAAGAAGCTGAACCTGCAGAAACAACTTCGTTTATGTACCGGGACCGCATGGATCAGAACATCGACATGCAGCGTGGTGTATTTGATGGCCGGTACCGGTATATCCGCAATTTTATGCCCCATAGGCCTAATGGCCAGTTTCATAATTATCCGTTTAACATGGTTGCCATGCAGGCCTGGTATCATGAATGGTCTGAAGGCCGTACAAATTCTGTACAGTCCCGATATTGGCTCCCCCAGGAACCCTTCGAGTTGTATGACTTTCAGGATGATCCCTGGGAGGTGGATAACCTGGCATCCGACCCTCAGTATGCAGACATGCTTGATGAACTTCGCAATGAGTTAAATCAATATTTGGTTGAAATCCGGGATGCGGGGTTCATTCCTTTCGATATGATGGAAACCTTTAGTGGTGACAGCACCCTTTATCAGTACACACAAAGCAATGAATATCCGATTGACCGGCTTGTTGAAATAGCCGAACTGGCTTCGTCCCGGAATCCGGCAACAGTCACAGACATTAAACATGCAATGAGAGATGAATATGCCCCTGTCCGCTTTTGGGGAGCCATCGGTGCTGTCGTTCTTGGATATGAAGCCCGTACAACAGAGCCTGAACTTATCGAGTTACTTGAAGATGAATTCGGGAGTGTAAGAGCCACGGCTGCGGAGGCTTTAGGAAGGATGGGAAAGAATCAAATTGCAATGGATGCACTTTATGATCAGCTCGACTCCAATAGAAACGATGAGCTTTTATACATTTTAAATGCGCTGGCACACCTGGATGTGGATGAAGAGTTTCAGGGGCGGCTGCTGGAAAAAATTCAACCCTTAGCTTTGGATGAGGACATGACTCTGGAGGGGGATATCTTTGAGCATTCCCGAAGAATTGCACAATACCTCAACCTGAAATGGACCGGAGATGAATACCCGCCAATATTTTAATCACTGATCATATAACCATTTCAACCCTGATGAATGGATTCT
>SLGL01000470.1 GCA_007123785.1 Balneolaceae bacterium | reverse complement strand
TGAATCTGCCAATAAACCTTCCGTAGCTGTAAATGACGGCAGAATATTGAAAATTTTCAATGGACAGATCATAACGCCATACCGAACAATTAAAAATGGAACAGTTGTAGCGGTTGACGGAATCATTACAGAAGTTCGGGAAGGAAACATCGAAGTGTCCGGTGCGGAAGAGGTCGACGCTAATGGACATTATATTGCCCCGGGATTTGTTGACCTCCATGTTCATGGAGGTGGCGATTACGACTTTCTGGACGGGGATGTGAATGCGTTTTTGAGAGCTGCAGAAACGCATGCAAGTCATGGAACCACATCGATGTATCCGACGGCTCTCTCCGGTGATGTGCAAACATTACTCGAAAACCTGGATATCTACGAAGAAGCAACACGGCAGAATGATTTCGGTGCACAGTTTCAGGGAATTTTTCTGGAAGGGCCCTATTATTCTATGGAACAGCGGGGTGCCCAGGATCCGCGGTTTATACGCGACCCGGACCCGGAGGAATACAAAGAAATTCTTTCCCACAGTTCGGCCATCAAGCGCTGGGATTCGGCCCCGGAAAGAGAAGGAGCTCTGGAGTTTGCAAGATATTTGGTGTCAAAAGGAGTGCTACCGTCCATGGGGCATACCAGTGCGATTTATGAGGAAGTGTTAACCGGATTTGAAAATGGGTACACGCTGGCTACACACCTGTATTCAGGGATGCTTGGTGTAACCCGAAGAGATGCCTATAGGTACGCCGGAGGTGTGGAAAGTGCATTTCTTATTGATGAAATGAGTGTGGAAATTATTGCAGATGGTAAACATTTGCCCGCATCTTTGCTGAAGCTGATCTACAAAATCAAAGGCCCGGATCGAATTGCACTTGTTACAGACGCCATGCGTGGTGCGGGAATGCCTGAGGGAGACAGTATTTTAGGTCCGCGGGATGATGGCCTGGAAGTGATCATCGAAGATGGAGTGGCCAAACTGCCCGACCGAACCTCTTTCGCCGGTAGTGTTGCTACAACCGACCGCCTTGTCCGGACCATGATCAATTTGGCTGATGTTCCGCTCACGGAAGCGGTCAGAATGATGACGGCAACACCGGCCTCGATCATGAATATCAACGATAAAAAAGGCTCTTTGGTGGCGGGAAAAGATGCAGATATTGTAATTTTCGATGACGATATTCTTGTGGAGAAAACAATCATCGGTGGTAATGTGATTTACAGTCGATAAATGAATATTCAGAGACCCTGGTTAACGGTTGATTGAAAGTAACCTTGGGGTGTCTGCAGCGAAACAAGGCGACTGCAAGAATCATGATGATTTGATTATCTATGCTTGAATATCCCTTAGCCACGAAATATGTTCAGGAAAAAAATATAAATTAGAACGGTAAATTACTTTAAAACAGATAAATAATGAATGTAGAAGTTTTTGATTCAAAAGAAGAATTAGGAGTAAAATCAGCACAAGATGCTGAAAAGAAAATTAAGGATTCCATCAAAAAGAAAGGATCAGCGAACATTATACTTGCCACAGGTGCGAGTCAGTTTGAAACGTTGAAAAACCTTGTGTCGGCCGAAGGAATCGATTGGTCAAAGGTGGTAATGTTTCACCTGGATGAGTATGTGGGTATGTCGGACCAGCATCCTGCAAGTTTCAGAAAATACCTGAAGGAGCGGTTTGTTGATAAAGTCGGGAGCTCAAAAGCCGTTCATTTTATCAAAGGAGATGCCGAAGATACAGAGGAAGAGTGTAAACGGTTAAATGAAATCATAAAACAACATCCGATTGATGTGGCACTGGTTGGCATCGGAGAAAACGGACATCTTGCTTTTAATGATCCTCCCGCTGATTTCGATACCGAAGAGCCATATATCGTGGTTGAGCTGGATGAAGCTTGCCGAAAGCAGCAGATGGGAGAGGGCTGGTTTGAAACCTTCGAGGATGTACCCAAAAAGGCGATCAGCATGTCGATTAAGCAGATTTTAAAATCAGGCAGCATTATCTGTTCGGTTCCGGATAAAAGAAAAGCCAAAGCGGTACAGGAATGCCTGGAAGGAGACGTCTCAAACATTCATCCTGCTTCCATTTTGCAGACACATCAGAATTGTACGGTGTACCTCGACAGGGATTCAGCGTCGTTGCTTTCAGGTGTGAAAAAGTAAACACTTTCAGAAAATCAAATCTTGCTTTATTGCAAGCCACTCGAATAGAGTGAAAGTGTATCCGGATCAAATGATATATAGCCAGGTAGTGTGAATGGAGTCACTACCTGGCTTACCGATCCTTTTATAACAGATTTGTTGTGCCGCCTTCCCGGAGTGATACGTCCATCCCCCGTTTATTGGTTTTCCATGCTCCGGCAGTAAAATCGGGAATTTTAACCGTATTGCCTTCGCGTACTACAGACCACTCACTGAGCGGGGTTATGACGCTCCAAAGTGCAGCATCGTAAACATTCATTTCGGTAGGAAGTCCGTTTCGCAGAGAGTCGATCAAACGCCAATCTTCAGGTGTAACGGTGGAATAGATGCCTGCATCAGAAAAATCAGTGGTAGCCTGACTTCGCTTTTCATTAAAAACTTTTGTGATTCTGGGTGTATACTGCTCTGTGATTGCATCAAATTCATCACCCTGTACCAATCCGTCTTCAATGGTAGATATTCTGTCAGGGTTTCCTTTATACATTCCTTTATTGCCGCGAATTACATCAAAACGCTGGCCGATTCCCGGTGAACTTATATCATGCTGGAGCATTAAGGTACGGCCCTTTTTTGTTCGTATGATGGTTGTATTCATATTTCCTCTGAATTCAAGGCCAACGTATGGCTTGTAATACT
>SLGL01000234.1 GCA_007123785.1 Balneolaceae bacterium | reverse complement strand
GTTGTAATCTACTTCGCAACCGGACTTGTAGCGATGGCCGCAGGGGGGTACTTTCTTGATTATGAAGCTCTTCCCATACCTGGCGTAGAACCTGACTGGCTTAGATATATCGGTATTTTAATTATTGAAGTTGGAATCGGCCTTGCTGTAATGGCCATTCTTGTAATGATTTATGATAATATGGTTCGGGGTGAAGATTATGCTTGATTTCTTTTTGGGTCACTATGCTTACTGGTTTGTAATTATCCTTCTCTGTATCGGTGCATATGGTATTTTGTTCAAAAAAAACCTGATCAAAAAAACCATTGGCCTGGCTGTCCTGCAAATTTCAGTCGTACTTTATTTCGTTTCCATTGCATCAAAATGGGACGCAACTGTTACGGTTATGGACCCCGATATTCCGCTCGATCAGGTAGCTAACTACCTGAACCCGCTTCCTCATACATTAATGCTTACCGCTATTGTTGTAGGCGTTGCGACTCTTGGGGTTGCGTTCACACTACTGATCGCTATCTACAACCGATACGAAACACTCGACGAAGAAGAACTGATAGATAAAATTCAATGATTGAGTCGCATCTTCCGGCATATATCGCATTAACATTTGTACTTTTTTCTGTACTTATTCCGGCATTCGGACTATGGAGGAGTGAACTCTCCCATCCCATTGCTGTTCTTGGCGGTGGTATTGCCGCTGGTTTTTCACTTTTTGGATTCATCGACGTCATAAACGACGGCAGCATCCGCTATTTCTTTGGCGGGTGGGAACCTCCGGTGGGTATTGAGTTTGTATATGACGGACTTTCCGCATTTTTTGTACTGGTAATTAATGCCGTTGCCTTTTTTGTCCTGATTCACTCTCATCATATCTCAAAACGGGAGTTCCCCGGTAAAGAGATGCCCTACTACTCTCTGGCAATGCTGATGATGCTCGGCTTCAACGGCATGATTATGACGGGTGACCTCTTCAATCTTTATGTTTTTCTTGAAATAGCTTCGCTTGCTGGTTATGCCCTCATTGCGATTGGCGACCGTCCGGCACCCTATGCCGCCTTTCGGTATCTGATCATTGGTACCGCAGGCGGAACACTCTACCTGCTCGGCGTCGGCTTTATGTATACCGTAACAGGTACGCTGAATATTATTGATATGGCAGCGATGTTGCCTATGCTATATGAAAGCAATGCTGTTTTTGCAGCACTGATTCTGATGATTGTAGGAATTGGGGTTAAAGCAGCCCTGTTTCCAATGCACGGCTGGTTACCAGATTCGTACACCTACGCATCGTCCAGCTCAACCGCACTGATTGCTCCGATCGGTACAAAAGTTGCTGCTTATATCCTTTTCAGAATTATACTTTGGCTTTTCGGTATCGAGATTACTGATGCCGTTGCTCCGATATCCTATTTTGTGGGTGTACTGGCCTGTATCGGTATTTTATACGGATCTATCATGGCGATCGCTCAGTCGGAAATGAAGCGGATGCTTGCTTACAGCAGTATTTCACAAATCGGCTACATCATTATGGGCCTGAGTCTTGCCAATCCCTGGGGTTTTGCAGGCGCCCTTCTCCATGTATTGAATCATGCTATTATGAAAGCGTGTCTGTTCATGATCAGCGGACAACTGCGATTAAAGGAAGGGCATTCCGACATCAGCCGGTTTGATGACGGTTACCGGAAAAAATATCCGTGGACCATGACCTATTTTACCATTGCCGCGATCTCCATGATCGGGCTGCCACCGCTTGCAGGTTTTTTCAGCAAGTGGTATCTCGCTCTCGGAACCATCGACAACAGTAACTGGCTGTTCCTGGCGGTGATCTTAATCAGCTCGCTGCTGAACGCCGTTTACTTCTTCCGTGTGCTTGAAAAAGTTTATATGATGGATCCTTCAAAAGGACAAAAAGAGCCGACCGATGCCAAACGTGATGAAGCCTCCGCCAGCATGCTCTGGCCTACCGGCATCCTCGCTTTGAGCTTGATTGTTATCGGCTTTGCCAACGCAGTTATTGTAGGTGTACTGCTGGATATTTTCCCGATGTAGTGAAGTTGACAGTTTACAATTGACAGTTCAACTTCGGATCAGGACTTGTCAACTGTCAACCGCCTGATATCAACTTTTTGAGTGGCCAATTTGAACAAAGATTTCTGAAATAAAAGACATTAAACCTTAAACAAATCCGATGGATCTTTCCTTCGTACCTTTATTGGCAGTTCTTGTTTCGCTTGTAGCGGTGGTACCGATCCTGCTGAGTTCATCCAAACCAAATCTGCGGGAATTCTGGACGATACTTGCCGCAGCGATCAAATTCGGGCTGGTTTTGCTTCTTCTTCCCGGTGCTCTCGAAGGAGAGTCGGTCGAACTTCACCTTGTAGACCTGGCTCCCGGTCTGCCGCTGGCACTCAAAGCAGACCCCTTGGGAGTTTTCTTTGCTGTGATTGCCTCCGGTCTTTGGATTTTCACATCATTTTATTCCATCGGATATGTTCGCGGTGCTGGAGAGCACAAACAAACGCGCTATTTTGCCAGTTTTGCAGTCTGTCTTTCTGCCACTATCGGAATTGCATTTTCTGCTAACCTGCTCACTTTTATTCTCTTCTACGAGATGCTCACTGTGGCCACCTACCCTCTCGTTATTCACAATGAGAAGAAAGAGGCTGTGGATGCCGGAAGAAAATATCTTGCATTCACACTCACGGCCGGACTTCTGCTGGTAGCTGCATCTGCCTTAGTGTATCATTACACTGGTACGATTGAATTCACACCGGGTGGTGTATTTGATGGAGTTGAACTTCCACACACAGCCATGCTCGTACTGTTTATTCTGTTCCTCGGTGCCGTTGGTGTCAAAGCAGGTATTATGCCCATACACGGCTGGCTTCCCGCTGCAATGGCCGCACCAACTCCTGTGAGTGCCCTGCTTCACGCTGTAGCAGTGGTAAAATCAGGTGTTTTCGCAGTGCTGCGTGTTGTCGGGTATGTGTTCGGCACTGATGTTATGGGCGATTACAACCTGAACGATATTTTAATCATACTGGCAGGAACCACTATTATCCTGGCTTCACTCATCGCATTTAACCAGGACAATCTGAAACGACGGCTGGCTTACTCCACTGTAGGACACCTTTCATACATCGTCCTTGGAATAGCCCTGCTCACTCCTATCGGGATGACAGGCGGAATCATGCATATCGCTGCTCACGCCACCATGAAAATAACCCTCTTTTTCTGTGCCGGTGCAATTTATGTAAACCTTCACCGAACGGAAATCAGCAACCTGAACGGAATAGCCAAAGTCATGCCCTGGACGATGGGCTCTTTCGCCATAGGTTCGATGGGACTGGCGGGTATCCCTCCAATCAATGGGTTTTTCAGTAAATGGAACCTGGCACTCGGTTCCCTGGAAGGAGATATGATCATTCCCGTTATAGTGCTGGTGGTGAGCGGACTTTTGAACGTTGGCTATTTCTTCCCGATTTTATACCGGGCCTACTTCAAACCGGGTGAAGGACTTGAAAAATATGGTGAGGCCTCTCCGCTGATGGTTGTTCCCATCGTGATTACGGCTGCACTTTCAGTACTTTTCGGCCTGTTTCCGAACCTCTTTTTCAACTTTTTTGATCTGGCTGTGGATATCAGTTCAACCCTTTTTAATAACGGATCCCCATGAAGAAAATCCATTGGATCATATTAGGCGTACTTTTTGTCATCACTCTCGGATTTGAATTCACCGTATTGGCTGATTATGACAGCCACTGGTGGAATGCCATTCCCGCATTTTACGCCATTTTCGGGTTTGTTTGCTGTACGGCTATCGTCTATGTAGCAAAATTTATCGCAAAAAATATTGTAAACCGCGACATCAACTACTATGATTGAGTTTTTAACCATACCGGGCGTCATACTTATTACCGGTGCGCTGTTACTGCCGTTTCTGCCGGAAAAAATACGCCCGTCGGCGTTTTTGATTTTTCCGCTTATGGCCCTCTTCGTGGTCTTTACAAGGCCAGACGGTTACACAGTAACCGGTGAACTGCTCAATTACGAACTGGTAATGATGCAGGCAGACTCCCTCAGCCGTATCTTCGGAATTATTTTTGCGATCACAGCTTTTGTTGCCGGAGTATATGCATTTCACATGAAAGAGCTTGGCCAGCAGAGTAATGCCCTGGTCTATGCGGGGGGTGCCCTCGGTGTTACATACGCCGGAGACCTGCTAACACTTGTCATTTTCTGGGAATTGATGGCCGTCAGTTCAACCTGGCTTATTTGGGCACGACGCACAAAAGAGTCTGATGGTGCCGGAATGCGCTACCTGATTTATCACATTCTTGGAGGGGGACTGCTCTTTGCCGGAATTCTATGGCATCTTGCCACTACCGGTTCCCTTGCAGTTGAAACCGTTGCCCAGGATTATTCCGTTGCGAATGTTTTGATGCTGGTTGGTGTATGTGTGAACGCTGCGGTGATTCCGCTTCACACCTGGCTGGCCGATGCCTATCCAAAAGCGACCATTACAGGTTCGGTTTTTATGAGTGCATTCACTACCAAATCTGCCGTCTACGTATTAGTACGAATGTTCCCCGGCTGGGAAGTGCTCATCTGGTTTGGCGCCGCTATGGCTCTATATGGAGTTATTTACGCAGTCATATGCAAAGATATTCGTGAAATTCTGGCTTATCACATTGTGAGCCAGGTAGGTTTTATGGTTTGCGGAATCGGAATTGGAACAGAAATGGCGCTGAACGGTGCCACTGCACATGCCTACAGCCACATTCTCTACAAATCTCTACTGTTCATGGGAACCGGAGCCGTACTCTATGCCACCGGAACCAGCAAGATGGTACACCTCGGCGGACTGTTCAAAAAAATGCCCTATACGTTTGGCCTTTATATGGTGGGGGCTCTCTCGATATCGGGAATTCCCTTATTCAATGGTTTCATCAGTAAAGGCATGACAATCGATGCCGCAGGTTATGCCGGAAATGAAACTGCTATGCTGATGCTCCTGCTCGCCTCTGTGGGCACCTGGCTGAGTGTGGGCCTGAAACTCCCCTACTTTACATGGTTCGACAAAACTGAAAATGATATCGAAGTGAAGAAGCTTCCCGTTAACATGTACATTGCGATGGGAATTGCGGCATTTGCCTGTATTTTTTATGGACTGTTTCCCAATACACTCTACATATATCTTCCATTCGAAGTAGATTATGAACCATACACAATTTACCACCTGGTTGAAGTGATTCAGATCAGCCTGCTCACCTTCCTTGGTTTCTGGCTGCTCAAGAAGAAGATGGCTCCCGAACTTATTGTGGCACTTGATGTGGACTGGTTCTATAGGAAAGCCGCTCCCGCTACACGTCTTGTATTTGTAAAGAAAGTGGATGAATTTTTCGACAAAGTGGAAGAAGGAATCCTTGCTATCGCCCGATGGCTAAGTGCAAAATTTCAAAATCCTATGGTTTGGCTGAATCCATTCACCAAAAAAGGAAATGAAGCTTCAAACTACAGCCCGGCAATGGATGTGGTAATGAGCTTTATACTTCTCAGCTTTTTAATTTTTGCAATCGTTTATTTCGTGTAGAAATTTTTTAGAAATGTAGTGCTGTCGTGTCATTTGTAAAAGTGTAAGAGAGTCATCGTTTTTATCTTTGACACAACAGTGTTAATATCTCTGCCTGATATATTCGTTTCATTGGTATCAATGAAGCAAAATCTTTGAAAAATAGCTCTTTCCTTTTACATCCCTTTTTTAGTTATTGAAAAGTACACCTTAACCTTACTGAAATGGTTATTTCCGGTGTTTAAGGTGATCTGTGCAGTTTGGCCAAAAATCTGATTAAGGGATCACTAAAAGAGATTTACCCAGTCTGTATCTGCATAGAATTATGAGAGATCTCTTTTTGATGCCGGATCCATGATGCAACAACGGCATCAATCCTGCAATAATCCTTTCAGACTCAATGATTAAATTATGAAAGTAGAGGGTCACCAAATCTGGATTACACTGTTTTTGGCCGTTTTCATTGTAAGCGGATACCTTTACTACACGGTGCATACAAATCAGATTCAACTTCAGGAACAGAGTATCAGGAGTTTCAGCCTTGCCAAAAATAACCTGACGAGCAGCTGGGAGAACTATAAGGTTCAATGTCAGTCAGATACAACACTCACACGCTCCATTTCGGAAGATGCAGACCTGAAGCAAGTGCTCAACTTTCTTCTCGATCAAATGCCTCCGGGTGATTTTTTTGATCTTACCATTATTGCCGACAGTTCGGGTAAAATTATGATTGCCGAACCTGACATTCCTGTTGCCAAAATGCCTGTTGATGACAGTACATCAGCCGATGAAATTAAACTTGGCATTTTACAGTCAAATATGAACATCTCTACCGAGGATTACCAGGTATATCAGGCTCCGCTTACTCTGGAATGGAAAACAGATGATTGTATAACCGGGGAAAATGAAGATGAAATTACAATTAACAGCGAAAACGAAGAGGAAGTATCATCAGAAAGCCGGCAGATTATCCTCTACACAGCCCTCAGCCAGGATGCATTAAATCAGGTACGCTGGCATATTCCATTCCTGACAGTGTATGTTATGTTAAGTTTGGTCATCTTGATAGTGGTTTCATATCCCATTATCCGGATTTTAGGAATGGGCCGCGGTGACAATTTCACGGGTGCACATGTGTATCAAACCGGACTTTCAATTATTTTGCTATCGCTGTTTATCGGTTTTTCGATCTCTTACTTTGCCAGTCGTTCCGAAATCAAAAAAAACCAGAACCAGTCCATAAACACTCTTTCCGGGGAAGTTGAACGGTTTTACCAAGAACAACTAAAAAACTATACAGACCTGCTTACGGCATTCATGAAGGGTGGCGCAGATGACGTTTACTCTGAAGATGTTTTATACAAAGAGCTGATAAATATTGGGAGAGATGGAAAAATATTAGACATCTGGCTATACGGCGAAACCGATCCTGAACCGGACACTTTTATACAGCCCCTGCCAAATCTTGCTGAGCGCCACTATTTCAGGCGGGCGGATTCCGAGGCCGTTTATCACGGTTCTCATTTTTCCTACTCCGATGGCAACTTTGAAGGCGTTATCAGTAAAAAAGTTTCTCACCAGGATGTACCGGCCGATGACGAGGTTTATGTACAGGCCATCACATTCAGCTTTGATGAGTTTGACCGTGCCGATACATCCCCTGTAACACGACCCATTTTTGAATCCAGCAATTGTTTGGATATTGACACTGGCGAAGAATTTATCCAACTCAATAAACTTGGCCTGAAATATCTCATCATCAATAAGAACGGTGAGGTATATTATCAATCTCCCTCCATTAAAACTGCCATCTCAGAAGTGCATGATGTAGTGAACCCTGCCCAGTGGAAAGAGTTACAGGCATTGATGGAAAACAACTCCGAAACCACCGATCCGCTAAAACTCCGGCTCACTTTTGAAGGGCATTCGTTTCACGCATATTTGCAACTCCTGCCGATGGAAAATCCAGCTCTAAAGGAAGACTCCTGGCTGCTGATTTTTGATGATTCCAACCTGATTGCATTTCGCAGCTATTCGATCTTCATCTACTCAGCAGTCGGCTATTTTATCATTCTGATTGTATTTTTTGTAATCGGCCTGATTTTTTATCTGCTTCGCCCGAAAATACACTACCTCTCTTTTCGCAGGTTTAATGACTATCTATTCAGGCCTGCTTTTAAAAAAAGAAAAGAATATGTGATTCTGAGCTTTATCATCCTCACACATCTACTCTTTTTTGTCATCGTATTTTTGATGGATGTACATCATTTCTGGCTGTTTATCTTGCTTTTTGGATTGACAATCACTTTCATCGCTCTCACCCGCCATTTACTGCTCTCCGGGTTTTTGAAAAATCACCGTTCATTTTCCGACTGGAAACTTCCTCTGGCACTCGGAATGACGTCACTTTTTATTATCTGTTTTCTTTTTTTGATTGTTGTTTTTGGCATAACCTATACCTGGCTCACAATTATGCTGGTAACCATTCAGTTGATTTGGCTCTGGATTTTATTTTCATCACGCGGTAATTTTTCATTCCGCTATCTGAAAAAACGCTCTGACCCGGTTTTGGCACGTTTGAGATCGTTCATCCGAAAATCTGATCAACTTTATGCTTTTGTTTTTGCCTTTTGGGCGTTGCTGATTGGCATGGTAGCCGGATATGCCATTCATCATTCCGCATTTCACTTTGAAGACAAACTCTGGGAACTTGCCTCTGAGCACAACACCGAACAGTTTAACGAACATCATCATCTACACACAGTTTACAGATTAAACCACACCGATTCGCACGATCATTCATACAACGAACAAAACGTAACTGGTGATCGAAAACACCTGTTTTTAGACCGGCTTGAGTACTGGCGAAGACAGTGGCTTATCAATTATTCTGGTGTGGAGTATCCGGTGATGAACCGGTACATTTATGCTGGAAGAGCACAGATTCTCGATGCATTTGATCATGGAGATCACAACCATGAGGGGACCACCGGCCACGATCATCATGAAAAAAGTCTCATGGCCAGAATCGTTCTTATTTTCTCCTTTATTGCGGGCTTTTTGTTGCTTTATCTCATTATCAAAAATCTCTCCCGCCGAATTTTTTTAACCGATTACCGAGACTTTATTTCTGAGGATAACAGAGTCCCAAAAATAGAAAACCGAACTTACGTGCTTACGTTAGACCATCAAAAATCACTGGTATTTTTAAAGGAAGGTTATTTAAAAAACAGGTCATACCGTTTATTTGATCTTTCAACACGATCGGGCCGAAAAAATATTATGTTAACTGACGATCAATCAATGGATTTCCTGTTTAAAAACGCCGATGGCATTATTTTAATGAATGCAGACCGTGCGCTGACATCACCGGAAACCATTCATGACATGACAGACCTGATTACAGCCTGCAAACAGAATGACAAATTTTTGATAATAACTGGTTCCAAAAGCATGAAAGAGCTCTCGGAGTTTATTTCCGAACAGAAAGACCCGCAGCTTGAGCTTGCACTTTCCAACTGGCTTGATTCAATCGCTTCATTCTTTACTGCTATTATACCCATTGATTACGATTTAAAAATACCATCAGAATCGCATCTATCCGATGAAAATAAACTGATTGAGAAGCTGAAAACTGAAATTCAGTATGGCCCTCATATCGATAAACTAACTGACTTACTTGAGAAGAGTGGCAATAAATCAAAATTTACAAAAAAAGAATATGAGGCATTTATTTTGCGAATTCAGCGGCATAATAAGTCGTATTATCAAAATATCTGGGATCAGCTCACCTTCCGTGAAAAACAGATGGTACACAATTTTGCAAAAGAGGGATTTGTTAATTATTCCAATATCGATGTACTCACTGAGCTACTTCAGAAAGGAATTTTCAAAATGGATAAACAATCTGAAGAGTTACGGCTGTTTAATCTGAGTTTCTGCAATTTTGCCACCCAAGCAGTTACTCCGGAGCTTGCCAGCTCCTTTAAGAAAGACAGAAAACAGAATGGAAATGTCAGTCATTTGAGAAATGCACTCCTCACCATCATTTTTCTTACCATACTTGCAATCAGCCTGTTTGCTCCCGAGCTTCCCGAGCGATATATCGGCGCCATCAGTGGCAGCCTTGCACTGATCAGTTCTCTTGCTTCGGTTGCTGGTAAACTATCATTGAACTTTCCTTTCTTTGAAAAATAATTTCAAAAAAATTCAACCCAAGGTAAGAGTGAAGCTTGATAAAGTTTAAAACCGACATCCAAACTCAGTGTGACCTGTGGTATCGAATTAGAGAAAATATGACACCATGCACAAATTTTTGAGCCCTGACACCATTAAAAATTGAAGAAATCGCAATTTTTATGCACATTCTATTTATTGATTAAAAGTAATGCGTTAATTCAAATATGAAATTTCGGTTAAAACCTATCAGCGACCGCGGCGTTTCGACCCCTCGGGGCACCTACTGGATTTGATAGCGTTGAATTTTATGCGTAAACCTTCACCCAAAGTTACCGACGCTGACAGAAACCCGAAAAAGCACCGGGAATGCCGTCAGGTCTAACCCGTCACTTTAAGATTGACTTAACAATAGTATACTTTTCTGAAAAGTTTGAGCTAATAAAAAAAGTTAACTTAGAGATAGAGAGGATTTTGAACAAAAAACGGAGAAACCAATGTCCAAAAAACCGGTCCCACGCCGACGAAAAAGGAAAGAATCCGCTCTTTCAGCCAGAAAATTTACTGGTTTTAATCTCCGGTACCTTCTGTTAATTTTTCTCCTCTTTTTGATCATTCTGCCACTTTCCACCGGTTGCTACCATTACCGGGTGATTGCACCAGATCCCGAACCAGCCACAGAATATGAAAAGCGAACCGTTCACTCTCTGTTCTGGGGAGTGATGCAGGCCAGGGATATCTCTGCCGATGATTGCCTCAGTAATGCTCTCGATGAGGTCCGGGTAACAACCAATCTGGGCTACTCGATTGTTTCTGTAGCTACGCTTGGAATATGGATGCCGATGGATATGAGGTGGCGATGCGCCAAGGAGCCTCTGATTGATGGTGAAATATAAACCCGGGAAATTTTATTATGTCCAAAGAACTGAAAGCAAGGATTGTAAAAAAATCATCCCGTAACTGGACCAACAAACACGAAAATTTCACTCAGCAGGTTGCCGGACTCTATGATGTATGGAATCCCCCCGGATCGGCACACCGCCAGATTGAAGCTTATAATGCAACCACCCAGGCTCTTTGTGAATTCATCGGC
>SLGL01000205.1 GCA_007123785.1 Balneolaceae bacterium | reverse complement strand
TTTTTGATGGTTATCGGTTTTCTGCAAGCATCTCTTCAAGGCTTTCATTTTCACGTCATTTCAACCTTCAGCCTTTGTATGAAATCAACCGCATTGAATTTCCAGATCGAAATCATGCATTCACCACCCATATAGGGAGGGTGCGGGCTGAATATTTTTTGAATAATCAATTTTCCATACGTTCTTTTATTCAGTATAGTAATGCCTCGGAGTTGATTCTTTCCAATATTCGTCTCAGATTCAACCCTCGTGAGGGAAATGATTTTTATATCCTATTTAACGAAAATTTAAATACAAACCGATTGGCCTACTCACCAGTACGGCCAGTGAGCCAATACCGGGCGATATTGATGAAATATAATTACACGTTTTGAAAAAGGTTGGCAAATAATTATGATGTGATGATGAACGATTTTTTGCACACAGCAGCAACCTATAAAATCCTGGCGATTCTTTTCTTGTTCACGCTGTTCGCAATTACTTACAGTTGCAGTCAGTCTGAAGAGATTGATCCGCTGACCGGTGAATCCTCTCTTATAAGATCCCACACCTTTGTTGGTGACCAGACTTGTCAGTCGTGCCATGCAGCCGAATGGGAGGCCTGGAAAGGATCACACCACGACTACGCTATTGCCGAGGCGGGGGAGGATGTGGTGCTGGGCGATTTTGAAAATGCCGTATTTACTGACAGGGCTGAGAACTACCGGTTTTACCGTGATGGGGAGGATTTTATGGTCGATTATACCGGGGCAGACGGGCAAACAGAGACTCATCGTATCGAATACACATTTGGCTGGGAGCCTCTTCAGCAATACCTCGTGGATATCGGCCGGGGCAAGCTCCAGGCTCTGCACGCCGCATGGGATACCGAGCGGGAGCACTGGTATTCGCTCTATCCCGATGATACTTTTTTAGACGATGACTGGTTGCACTGGCGCGGAGGTGCTATGAACTGGAACACGATGTGCGCGGACTGCCACTCGACCAATCTCCGGGAGAACTACATCGCCGAGGCTGATTCGTTCCACACAACCTGGGATGTGATCAACGTAAGTTGTGAGGCGTGTCACGGACCCGGCGGGGATCATGTGGAGTTTGTAAACACTCCGCAGGGAGAACAGGCCTCTCGCGAGCGCATTCGCCAGGATTTAAACCTTACCCGATTCACCCCGCAGATTGAAGAGATCAATACCTGTGCACCGTGCCATTCGTTGCGGGAAAAGCTCACCGATACCTATATCCACGGGGAACCCTACATGGACCATTTCGATCCGCAGCTTCCCCATCCGGACAACTATTTTGCAGACGGACAGATATTGGAGGAGGTCTATGTGTACGCTTCATTCCTGCAAAGCAAGATGTTTGCCCACGGGGTGCAGTGCACCGATTGTCACGACCCCCACAGCTTGCAGCTTCGCCAGCCGCTGACTGAAAACCAGCTCTGCATGAGCTGCCATGAGCCTCAGTATGACACCCGGGAACACCACTTCCATGAGCCCAATACCGAAGCCTCCCAGTGTGTGAATTGTCACATGACCGGACGTTATTACATGGGTATCGACCATCGCCGTGATCACAGCTTTCGTATTCCGCGGCCGGATCAATCGGCGCAGTTCGGCACTCCAAATGCCTGTAATGATTGCCACACGGATCGGTCGGCCGAATGGGCAGCGGATGCTGTGCAGGAGTGGTATGGGCAGGAGCGAGCGGCCCACTTTTCCGATGTGCTCCTTCAGGCCGACGCTCAGCAGACCAGCCGGGACATTGGCCTCAGAGAGTTGATTGAAGATCCTGACCAGCCGGAGATCATCCGGGCTACCGGCGTATGGTACGTGGGGCGGTTTCCCGGTGAAGATGCCGAAGAGATTTTGGCCGGGGCGATCAGATCCGATTCCCCGATGGTTCGCAGCAGTGCAGCCAAAGCGATGGAGAACCTGTCACCGGAGCAAAGAAAGCCATTGCTGGAGGAGGCTCTGGCCGACAGCCTGCGGGCAGTACGGATTATGGCTGTACGCAACCTTGCGGACCTGGCTCCTCATGAGATCAACAGCGCTCATCGCAACCATTTTGAGCAAGCGATGCAGGAATACCGGGATTATCTTGATGTGAATGCCTATTTCCCCCAGGGACAGATGAACCGGGGGCGTTTCTTTGAGCAGCAGGGGCAAACGGAACAGGCGATGCAGGCCTACCGGATCGCCCTGGATCGCGATCCATATTTTAATCCCGCACGGATCAACCTTGCTTACCTGCACAACAGTCTCGAACAAAACGATCGGGCAGAGGAACTTTTACTGACAGTGATAGAGCAGGAGCCGGAGTTTGGCGATGCCTGGTACTCTCTGGGGCTGCTGCTTGCCGAAGAGCAGCGGATGGAGGAAGCGACTGAACATTTTGAACAAGCCGCCGTGCTGATGCCTGACAATGCACGCGTGTTCTATAACCTGGCAATAGCTAATCAAACCATCGGCCGCCCGGAGCAGTCCGAAGCGGCCTACAAACAGGCTCTTGAGCTGGCACCGTACAACGGGGATTACCGCTACGGAATCATCACTCTCTATATGCAGCAAGAAGAGTACGGACAGGCATTGGAACATGCCGAAGAGTTACAGCGTCTGTTTCCCGGTAATCCGCAGGTAGAGCAGCTGATTGAGATGATCCGAAGGGAGATCTGACCCGGATATTTGCAAACCTCAGGGATGAATCGGTATAATTCTGCGAGAAAATGATGGTGATCAAAAAACCTGGCCGGATAATCTTGTAATTTTGCATTAAAATGATAAACCGTTTTTATTCTGTAAGAACATGACATCACCAAAAGTTACCGTTGCGATTCCAACGTATC
>SLGL01000011.1 GCA_007123785.1 Balneolaceae bacterium | reverse complement strand
CATGTCGAATTGAACTGTTGGTTTAAATCGGTAAGATATTTACGGGCATATAGTAAAGAAATCATCGGTAATTGCACAACTTTATTCCGATGGAACCGTGACGGAAAAGGGATACGGCCCCGCGGTTCAGAAAAAAACCGGATGCTGTGAAAAGAGAAGTGACCTTGAACTATAATGGACTCCGACAGCTTACAACTATTCCATCATCTCCTGTCGAACAGCTTCAAACTCATCTCCGGGAACCCACTCCATCATTTCATCCCGGTTGATGATATCGAAAGAGGCTTTCAGGATGAGGCGTGTATCGCTCTCCATTCCTGCCATATCCCAATATTCGTTGATCTCATCAGAGAGGGCGTGATAGTTGGCGGCTGTTACGCTGTCTGTTACTTCTGTCCAGTCATCCGGTTTTTCAATAAAATCACGTCCCGGATTTGGGAAGATCGCGGGAATGCCCACTCGAGCGTATGAGAAATGATCCGACCGGTAGAAGAATCCCTGTTCGGGCTGCGGATCGGGCACAATTTGCCGTCCTTCCGCTTCCGCATGTTCACGGAAAACATCGGTGATGGTGTTGCGATTGTAGCCCACCAGAACCATGTCATTGGTGCGGCCGTAAATCTGCATGCTGTCGAGATTAATGTTGGCAGAAACTTTACCGGGTTGCACCGTTGGGTTTTGCGACCAGTACTGCGAACCGAGCAGGCCCATCTCTTCGGCTCCGACAAACATAAACAGCACGGAACGCCTCAGGTCGTTCTCCACCTCTTTCAGCGCTTTGGCAATTTCCAGCACAGCACTTGTGCCGGATGCATTATCCCAGGCACCGTTAAAAATGGAATCGCCGTCCACAGGTTCGGGCGCAATGCCAAGATGATCATAATGGGCAGAAAAGATCACATATTCATCTCTCATGTCTCGGTCATTCCCCTCAAGCTTGCCAATCACATTGCGGGATGACATGTTGCTGTAACTGGCGCTCAGTGTCACATCCAGTGTGACACCTTCAAGAACCACGGGTTCAAATTGACGATCGGCGGCAGCATCCAGCATGTCATACAGCTCGAACCCAGCGGCTTCAAACAGGCGGGAACTGCTCTCTTCGGTCAGCCATGTATTAAATTCAGGACGATCGCCATGATCACCGTTATCGCCTGTCAGTGCAAACCGCTCGCGTCCCCAGCTTCCTTCAACGACTGACCATCCATAACCAGCGGTTTTATCGGTATGGATGATGATGGCTCCGAGGGCACCCATCTCTTCTGCTTTTTCAAACTTGTAGCTCCACCGGCCGTAGTAGAGGCGGGAATCTCCTTCAAAAATATCGGGATCATGCGATGGATCACTGTTTTTGTAGACCAGTACTTTGCCTTCCACATCGGCATCTTTATAGTCGTCCCACTCAAACTCCGGTGCCTGGATACCGTAGCCCACATAAACAAGTTCCGCGTCGGTGATATCAACTTCTTCAGCTTCGTTGCTGGGCCATCCCATAAAATCGGCTCTGTACTCCAGCTCTTCGGCAATATTGCCGTGCAGTTTGATGGTGATGCTTGCTGTCTGCCCGTCTACCACCTGACCTAACAGCGGGAAATATTGCTCAAAAGAGTCGTCTTGCATTCCCGGTTCAATACCGATCTCTTCCAGTTCATTAATCAGGTACTGAACTGAGAGTTCTTCACCACGTGTTGCCGGTGCACGGCCTTCAAATTCATCGGAGGAAAGAACTTCGATATGAGCCAGCAGGGATTCTTCAGTAATCAGTTGTGCTGCCTCATCAATTTCGGCCGATTGCTGGGGTTCACAAGCGGCAATAAACAGTAACAAAAACAGTAGCGAAGAGAGGGTCTTATTCATCATGATGTGTTGTATAATCTGAAATTTGAAACGGTTAAAATACGCTTTTTGGCCGGATTGTGAAAAAGTGAGGCGGGAGAGACAAGCTATCAGCCTTCAGACTTCAGCTGTCAGCAATTATAGACACAGACACGCTGGAATTGGTTTCAAAAGGCTAAAATCCCGAATTGATGGTTTAAGTTAAAGGCAATCTCCTCAACTAATAGCTGAAGTCTAACAACTCACAGATTCACACTATAACTGCCTTTAATTTTCCGGTCGAGCTCTCTTCTCACATCTTTCTCTTTGATATCTTCGCGTTTGTCGAACTGCTTTTTCCCGCGTGCGAGCCCGATCAGAATTTTTACGTATCCGCCCTTAAAGTAGAGTTTCAGGGGAATAAGGGTAAAACCTTTTTGATTGATACGCTTATCGATCTCGCGGATTTCTTTTTTCTTGAGGAGCAGTTTCCGGTCTCGTCGTTCATCGTGGTTGCTGTAAGAACCAAACTCATACGGCTTGATATACATATTTTTCAGCCACACCTCTCCCTGGTTCAGGTAGGCAAATGCCTCGTGAAGGCTGGCTTTTCCATCCCGGATCGATTTTACCTCCGTTCCCTTCAGTGCAACCCCTGCCTCATAGGTTTCATCAACATGATATTCATGCCTGGCTTTGCGGTTCTCGATTTTAGGAGGAGCGCTTTTGGTTTTTTGTTCGCCTTTTTTGGCCAAAATAGATGGTTTATTTTTTTGATATTCTCTTAAAAATACGGAACTCTCCTGTCGCAATAAAACTGCCTGATTTGAAAAGTTTCAGCAATTAATAATCAAAGCCAACCTCACGAAGGCCTTCAAGTACGTCGGGTTCGGGTTCTCTGTCGGGAATGGTGCCGTAAATCATCATAATTTGCTGGATCTGCTCGCGGGCTACAGCATTATCGGGATTAATCCGAAGCACTTCGGTGAACTGAGTGAGAGCATTGTTCATCCGGGTGCGCATCTCGGTTTCAT
>SLGL01000320.1 GCA_007123785.1 Balneolaceae bacterium | reverse complement strand
TGACCTTACATACGGGTGGATTTGCATTCGGTGCCACCTCAACAAGGTCCATTTTAAAGGATTCGGCAATTTCAATCGCACGGTCTATGGAAACAATTTCATGTTCTTCATCCGGGCGGATTAAACGGACTTTGGACGCCCTGATTTCGTCGTTGACGTTCGGGCGGTCATCGTTTCGCTTTCTCCTAATTGTTCGTCGTCTTGCGATAAGTTACCTCTGTGTTTTATTAATGTTGATGGTAAAAATGTTACTATTTAAAATGGGATGAAAAAATTAAAATTAAAACAGTTTTTTTCGAATGTGGCAAACATTTTTGCAAAAATAATTAACATTCCGATCCTGATTCCGTTGATTTAGGCAGATTTAAAAACTGAATGATGCGAAATTTCTGCGATTGTCGCAAAATCAGACCAATGACATTTTGTTTTGTAAACGCCTTTCAGTTTTTGATATTTTTTTGAAATGTTGCTGTTTCAAGCCACAACTGTCCAATAAATTTAAGAATTCTTTTAATAATCTTCGTTACTGTTCATTTAGTATAGATTTTTACGGATCAAAAACCGATCCCTAATTTTCTCGCAGGGTTACGTAATTGAATCCGCAAAGCCTCACATATCTTCTTCGGTTAACTCATCGATAATCAGTGAAATAGTAAAAGAATCTCTTTCAGGTTTATAAATCCCATAGAAGCTCGTACAGTAAATTAGCCCGGATTCCCGTGAAACGAAATCCGAGTTAAATACCGTCAGAGCGAAATGGCATTAATTTGGTAAACTTCGTTCAATTTTCTTTATAATTTCGGGCAGTTTTACGTTCAAACATAAATGAAGTTCTGAAATACCTTTTACTCTTCCTCCAGGTGTGATGGGGGTAAATGTTTGTTTTTGATCTCTTCATCCACTTTTGATAAAAATTCTTCCAGTGAAAACGTTCCGATATCACCCGATTTATGCCTTCTGATGGATACGGTTCCGTTCTCCAGTTCCCGTTCACCTACAATCAGCATGTAAGGGATTTTCGCTGTTTCTGCATCACGGATTTTTCCTCCGATCATTTCTGAACGTGAGTCCACTTCAACCCGGGTTCCGAGTGCTGTTAACTTATCGGCACAATGTTTGGCGTAAGCGTTATAATCTTCCGAAATCGGGAGTACCTTCACCTGTAGTGGTGCAAGCCAGAGCGGGAAATCACCCGCAAAGTGTTCAATCAGGATGCTTACAAACCGTTCCATCGACCCGAAGGGAGCCCGGTGGATGATGACCGGGCGGTGTTTATTGTTGTCGGAGCCGATGTAGGTGAGATCGAACCGTTCGGGCATCACATAATCGACCTGAACTGTACCAAGCTGCCACTTTCTGCCGATAGCATCACGGATTATAAAATCGATTTTTGGGCCGTAAAAACTGGCTTCGCCATCCACAATTTTATAATTGAGGTTCATCTCATCGGCTGCTTCTTTAATCTCTTTCTGGGCGCGTTCCCAATACTCATAATCACCACCGTACTTTTCATCGTTGTCATCGCGATAGGATAGGCGTATATCTACCGGCATGCCGAATGTCTTAAACACAAACTGGGTTAAATCAATTACATTTTTAATCTCATCCTTAAGCTGATCATGCGTGCAGTAGATATGGGCGTCGTCCTGAGTAAATCCGCGCACACGGGAGAGGCCGTTCAACTCGCCAGACTGCTCATAGCGGTATACCGAACCAAATTCGGCAAGGCGTACCGGTAAATCACGGTAGCTACGCAGTTCATTGGAATAAATTCTGTGATGGTGCGGACAGTTCATCGGTTTCAGCATGTAATGATCATCATCCACCTCCATCGGGTTAAACTGTGAATCTTTGTAATAAGGATAGTGGCCCGAAGTTTTGTACAGCTCAATATTGGCGATGTGAGGTGTGATAACTTCCTGGTAACCGCGGTGCTTTTGTTCTTCCCGGAGAAAATGCTCAAGCGTTCTGCGCAGAACTGTTCCGTTGGGCAGCCAGAGAGGCAGACCGGGTCCAACCATGGAATCCATCATGTAAATTCCGAGTTCTTTGCCCAGCTTTTTATGGTCGCGCTTCCGGGCTTCTTCCAGCTGTTTCAGGTATTCATCCAGTAATTTCTGTTTAGGAAACGAGATGCCATAGATGCGTGTGAGCTGTTTCCTGTTTACATCGCCCCGCCAATAGGCACCAGCAAGCTTCGTCAGTTTTACGGCTTTAATGGAGGAAGTGTCAGGCAGGTGCGGGCCGCGGCAGAGATCGGTAAAATTCCCCTGTTCATAAAAAGTGATGGTACCCTCTTCCAGCTCTTTAATCAGATCAACTTTGTATTCGTTGTTTCGTTCCTCGTAAAATTTAAGAGCTTCATCTTTTGAGACATTTCTTTTTTTGAAATTCGATTTTTGCCGTGCCAGCTCAATCATTTTTTTCTCAACTGCTTCAAGCTGCTCCTGTCCGAAGGATTCTTCGCCAAAGTCGATGTCATAATAAAAACCGTTTTCAATGGGCGGACCGATACCGAATTTAGCTTCTGGATAAAGCTCTTGTACTGCTTCCGCAAGCAGGTGGGCAGAAGAGTGCCAGAACGTGTATTGGCCATCTTCCGAATCCCACGTGTTGATCTGAATTTCACCGCTTCGGGTGATTGGGGCGTCCAGGTCTAAAATGTCACTGTCAAGTGTGATGCTGATGGCATTACGGGCAAGTCCTTTTGAAATACTCTCTGCAACTTCAAATCCTGTAATATTTTTGTGATATTTTTTTGTTGCACCGTCGGGGAAGGTGAGCGTAATAAAATCTTCTGGCATTCAGTTTTTTTGGTATAAAAAATTTGGTTGATACATTTTCTTAATCAAGATCC
>SLGL01000144.1 GCA_007123785.1 Balneolaceae bacterium | reverse complement strand
CGCCAGAACTTCCTCAACGACAATATCGACATGCGTGGTTTCCCCGGCGGTTTCAGTGGAGTTATTTCGCCCGTTGATGATAGTCAATCACAAATTGGCGGTCGGGTATATAATAAGTACACCCTTGAGTTGCGTTACCCTGCTGTAAGCTCTGAACAGATTCAATTGATTCCTTATGCATTTATGGACGCCGGTAACGCGTTCCACGGCTTAAGTGAATTTGATCCGTTTGATGTGAAGCGAGCCGTTGGTTTCGGTGCAAGAATTTTCCTTCCCATTCTCGGACTTGTGGATATCAGTTATGGTTACAGGCTCGATGGTGTTGCACCCCATACCGACAACCAGCAGGGGCTGCAGCCGGGTGAATGGGAGTTCCTTTTTAATATCGGGGCGCCATTTTAATTACAGGAATGCTACGGGATGCACTCCATTACCATTACATGGCTAAATACTCTAAAAAATAGTGAACGTTAAGAAATTTCTTTTCGCTATTGCATGCACCCTGTTTTGGGTTGGGTCAGGTTTTGGCCAGAATCAGAAAATCGGATTTATTGATTCTGATGAAATCATGCAGCAGATGCCGGAATATTCTGGTATTGAGCAGCGGCTGAGCCTGCTGAGTGAGGGATGGCGCCAGGAAATTGAAGAAATGGAACGGGAAATCGAAGAAATAGAACGGGACTTCGAAGCACGTGAAATTTTATTTACTGATGAATTACGCGAACAGCGATTAAATGAAATTGCCCAAAAACGGGATGAGCTGGAACATTTTGTGGAAGAAAAATTCGGTCCTCGCGGCGACTATTTTACGCGTCAAAAAGAATTACTTGAACCTATACAAAGATTGATATTTGATGCATTAACTCGTGTAGCATCACGTGAAAACTTCGATTTTGTGTTTGACAGAAGTGAAGATACCCGGTTTCTATATACACGCCAGGAGTGGAACTTAACGGCAGAGGTAATGTTAGAGCTGGGATTAGACGTTGCAGGGAATTAACAGATATAAATCTTAAATTTGGTGCCTTTAACATAGAACTACTTATGAAACGAATACTCATTATATCTATACTGCTTTTATCGATACCTGTTTTGGCATCGGCCCAGTTGAAAGTTGGAATTATGGATCCGGATCAGGTTTTAGATGCCATGCCTGAAGCTACACAGGTTCAAAACGAACTTGAACAGTATATTGAACGAAGGCAGGCCTCATTTCAGCAGCGTTACCAGGAGTGGATGGAAGAATTAACAGACTACGCCGAAAGAGACGAAGCCGGCACCCTGAACGACCAGGAGCGTCAACAAGCTGAAGAACGGCTCTTTGAAATGCAACAAGAACTCAATTCTCTGCAGATGAGAATGGAACAGCAGATTGAACAACGACAAACAGAGCTTTTTAACCCATTGCTTGTTAAAGTAGAAGAGGCAATGGCAGAAGTTTCCCAGGAATTAGGGCTGGATTTTGTAATCAATAAAACATCTAACACGGGCGACCCAATCGTTTATTATGCTTCTGAACGAGCTGCTGATATTACCCAGCGAGTCATCCAAAAACTCAATGAAAATTAATTTGATCCATAACACGAATACTATCATGAAAAAATTAAGCATATTAAGTTTCGTCTTTCTCATCGCTGTTACCGCATTGATGGCCGCACCTGCAACAGCCACAGCCCAAGATATGACTATTGGTTTTGTAGAACCAAGAGCCATTCTTGAGCGTATGCCTGAAATGCGTGCTGTTCAGCAACGCCTGCAGAACTTTGCCGAAAGAAAGCAATCTGAACTGGCTGAGAAAGAGCGTGAACTTCAGACTGAGATTGAACTCTACCAGCAGAGAGTAAGTGTTATCTCCGAATCTGCCCGGCAAACAGAAGAAGAACGACTCACTGAACTGGATATGGAGTTCAGACAGCTTCAATCACAGGCACAACAGGAAATGCAGCAACAGCAACAACAATTGATGGCCCCGCTGCTTGAGCAGATCCAGGAGTCGATCAACAATGTAGCTGCACGTAAAGGGCTTGATTACGTTCTGAATACGACTACCACCACCGGTGATGTGATTATACTCTACGTATCTCCCGAAGTTCAGGCCGAATACGACATCACATCTGATGTAATGGATGATCTGGATATTTAAATGACTTAGGCTTCAAACTCAAACTGCCAACCTTTTATATCAGGTTGAGAGTAACTCTCGCTATCCAGTAAATTCTATCTGCATTATTCGTTAAGAAACTCTCTTTCAGGCCCGTTACCCGGCACCCCTGACAATTCAGGGGATTTTCCAGGGTATAATTTTATATCTCTTCACCAGGTTCTGAGGTCTGATACTCAATTATTTCGAATATGGCGAGAATATTACATGGCAGGTTTTATTTCACTCACCTTCTTTTCCTTACCTGTTGGTCATAGATTTCTTTTATTTACTGATGAAATACGCGAACAGCGATTGAATGAAATTGTCCAAAAACGGGATGAGCTGGAACAGTTTGCGGAAGAAAGATTCGGTCCCCGCGGCGACTATTTTACGCATCAAAAAGAATTACCTGAACCTATACAAAGATTGATATTTGATGCGTTAACACCTGTAGCATCACATAAAAACTTCGATTTTGTGTTTGACAGAAGTGAAGATACCCGGTTTCTATATACACGCCAGGAGTGGAACTTAACGGCAGAGGTAATGTTAAAACTGGTTATAGACGGTGCAGGAAATTAACAGATATAAATCTTAAATTTGGTGTCTTTAACATAGAACTACTTATGAAACGAATACTCATTATATCTATACTGCTTTTATCGATACCTGTTTTGGCATCGGCCCAGTTGAAAGTTGGAATTATGGATCCGGATCAGG